>JAMOTU010000175.1 GCA_027062165.1 Candidatus Altimarinota bacterium | reverse complement strand
AACTTTGACATTATACACTAATTGCTAAAGAAAGAAGAAGAATAGAAGAGATTTTTCATAGTATGTGATTTAATATTGAATATGGGCATGATTTAGTTTCTAAATATGAAAATTTTTATGCTGTAAATATACCACCAACTCATCCTGCAACTGAGATGCACGATACTTTTTATATTGACGAAGAAAGCAGGGAGTTAGTGTTAAGAACTCATACTTCTGCTATGCAGAATGCTTTAATAAAAAAATATGGTATACCTTTAAAAGTTATTGTGCCTTGAAGAGTATATAGATTTGAAAGAACTGATGCTTCCCATGATACTGTGTTTTGGCAGGTGGAAGGAATGGTTATAGATAAAGGTATAAATTTAACTCATTTTAAACAAGTTATTAATGAAATTTTGTCTGCTATTTTTGAGTCAAAAGTAGATTTGAGAATGAGGCCTGCTTTCTTTCCATTTGTAGAGCCAGGTTTTGAAATAGATGCTTCTTGTCCTATTTGTAAATGAAAAGGTTGTAGTTTATGTAAGAAAACTTGATGGATAGAGATTTTGTGAGCAGGTATGATTCATCCAAATGTTTTAAAAGAAGCAGGTGTTAATCCAAGTGAAGGTTATAGAGGTTTCGCTTTTGGTATGTGATTAACAAGATTAGTAGCTATTAAATATGGTATAAAAGATATTAGATATTTTAATGCTTGAGATTTAAGATTTATAGAAAGTTTTTAGAATGTTAGAAGTGAAATGTCCAAGAAATAACTTAGCATTAAAAGAGCAATTATTTTCGTATCTAACCGAAATTTTAAATATTTTTAAAATTAGTTGAAAAGTAGTAAATTTGAAAAGATGTATAATAAAACGGAATTGAGAGATAGAAAGTATAGATTTTGATAAATGATTACATAAAAATTTGCCTGATTGAATAGCTTCTTGATTTATTTTAGAATTACATAATGGAAAGAAAGTTTTATATGTAAGAGGTAGTTGATATAATTTGGAAAGATATGGAATAGATTTAGAAGATAAATTTTTAAAAGTTATAACTGATGAAGATATAAACAATCTTGTGGATTATGAAAAATAAAATTTTTTGGAAGTTTTTGATAAAATACAAAATTTAGAAAGAAAAATAGCTAGTGCTATTAAAGACAATTTAATTTTTTCTTTATAATTTTATTGAGAGAATCTTTTATATCATTGTACGTAATATTGTATAATAATTAGGTTTTCTATACTATTAATTTTTATATTTTGTAAGTTTGTTATATAGTCTTTGTCAAATTGAAAATTTATTAATCCAGATAGAGCTTGAGTTCAGGTATAAAAATTAACTGAATTTCAAAGAATAAGACTAACAAATCACCAGTCTCCAAAACTAGGAATATATGTATGATAAGGAACTACTTTAAAGGTAGTTCCCTTTTTGTTTATAGCAAAGTTTATAGTTTTATATATGGACCAAAAAGCTTCTTTAGAAAAAAAAGCATTAGAAGCTTGAGTAGTAAAAATTCCATCTTCTTTTAAATGATTAATTACTATTGAATAAAATTCTGTAGAATATAATTTGGCTAATTCAATATTTCTAGGATCAGGAAAGTCTGCTATTATAATATGATATTTGTTTTTGTTTTGTAATAAAAATTTGAAAGCATCTTGATTTATTATCTTGATATGTGGATTGTTTAAACTGTTTTTGTTAAGTTTTACCAATAAAGGAAAATTTTTGGCAAGATTTGTTACATACGGATCAAGGTCAACAATAGTTATTTGATAGTTTATATTTTTTTTCTTTGATAAACATTCTAATAAGTTTCTAACAGCTAATCAGTCTCCTCATCACAAGATTAAAATTTTTAACTTTTTCCCTGAAAAATTTTCTATAAATTTTTTTGCGAAATATGTGAGGCTAGTGTGATATCTTCGTTCATCTAGAGATAAAAATTGTAAATGTCAATTTAAATATAATCTAATATCATTTCATCTCTGCGTAATTACAATTTTTTGATACGGAGATTGAGTAGAATAGACAATAGGCTCTCAATAAAAAAAATGATCCCAAATTTTTTCTATTTTTTTTATACCAAATAAGTACATTCATAAAAGCAAAACAAGACCAAGTAAGTTTATTATTAAAAGTTTAATTTTTTCTTTTGTTGATATTGAAGATATTATGATAAAGATTATAGAGACTATAAGGTTAAAAATTCATACTGCAATGGCTGTATAAGTTAGTCATAGCCAAGGAAGTAATAAAACAGGAAATAGTATAGTACCTATTAAACTACCGATATAATCTAAGGAGAGTAAATTTCATATAGTTTTTTGAAAATTTTGGTATTTTTTGTTTAAGAAAATTCAAATTAAAGGAATTTCTAATCAAATTAATATTCAAATTAATACTACGAATAGTAAATAAAAAATTTGAAAGATGAAAAGGTAATTTATTAAGTATAAGTAAATCCATTTTATTAAGATAATACTTCCTCATCAAATTATAGCTAATATTGTTTCAATGATAATAAAAATCTTCTCATAATTTTTTATAAATTTTGCTAGAAAGGATCAGATTCATAATCCCAACAAGAAAAAACCAATAGTTAAGGAAAATTGCAATACACTATTTCAAAGCAAATAACTTGATAATGTAGAAAGTAAAAGTTCATATATTATTCAACAAGTTGCTGTTATTATTATGACTATTCCAGGGATAAACATAAAATATTTTAGTTATTATTTAAAAAAGTTTGAGATAATTTTATAAGTTTGTAGCTATATATTTGAAAAAGAGTTGAAATTTTTTTATAAAATAGGATATATTCGTTTATATTGTTTTCTAAAGTATTTTCTAATAATGTAGCAACTCATTTGTATTCTTCAAAAGTTTCTGGAAGATTGCGTAGTTTATTTAGTTTTCACTTTTCTCTTAAAGAGTTTATTATAACAATGTAAAAATTAGTAACTAATTTGACGTATGACAATAGTATATCTTTTAGAGAATTATTTATCTGTTTTTTTAAAGAATATCATATTAGAATTTTTTCTTTTTTTATTTGCTGTAACTTTGATAATAGTTCATTTGTTTTAACTTCAAGTTTTTCTATCTGATTTTTATTTATTTCAAAAGGAAGATTAAATAATATATCTTTTTCAATAATATATTTAAAACTAAATAAATATTCTCCAAAAAGACCGTTTAAAATAGGTAACAAGTAAAAATTTAAATTATCTACATACAAGTATTTTATATTAGGTAGTAGTTCTACAATTTTATAGTGAAATTTGTAATTTGTAAAAAAATTAAGAGTTTTAGGATTTATAAATTGTAAGTTAAAGATTTTGTAAATAATTAATCAATCAAAATTTTTATAATTTTTAAGAGTAGGATAGATAGTGATTTTTCAATTGCGTTTTACAAAAAATATTTTTTTATATTTTCATATTCGATCTTCTCGAGTTTTTAAATTTTTTGCGTCAAAATTTTCATTGTTTTCAATTCGCTTTCACTTTATCCAAATATTGTCAAAGGGACCAAATTTAAAATTTGATAAATTTTTATCTTTTATCCAATATTTTCAGTTACTATTTTGGTGATAGTATAGCATAGTTTAGTAGATTTGACATAGGTTATTAAATTGTTATAATTTATAAGATTTTATATTCTAACTTCAATATCTTATATGGGATTATTAGATTTCATTAAATGACAAAAGATAGATGTTATTAGATGGGAAAATCCAGAGTCTTTTTTATTGATAAAAAAATTTGACAGACCTTTAGATGAAATCAAAGATGATGCTACTTTGATAGTAGAGCCGTGATATGCTGCTATTTTTGTGCACAATTGAGTGATAGAAGCTATAGAACAAGAGCCTTGAAAGTGGTCTTTGCAGACAGAAAATAAGCCTTTTATTACTTCTTTGAAAAATATTCTTAGATGATTTGAATCTCCTGATAAAGCTGCTGTTTTTTTTGTTAAGACTACAGAGATTTTGAATCAAAAATGGGGGACAAAAAATCCTGTCAAATATATTGATCCTCAATATAACTTTCCTGTCAAACTAAGGGCTTTTTGAAATTTTTCTTTTAGAATAGTGGATATACCTAAATTCTGGCAAAATTATGTTTGAACAAGATCAGAAGTTACTGTTGATGAAATAAGACAAGTGATAGTAGATAGACTTATGCAATATATTACTGATGTTTTTGCTGAAGCAAAGCTTTCTTATAATGAGATAGATGCTAATAGAGTTGAGTTGGCAGATAAGATTAAAGAAAAGTTAAATGAAGTTTTATGAAATTTAGGAATTCAGATAACTGATTTTAGGATAGAGGATATTAATTTTACTGAAGATACTGAAGAATTGATTAGGAAAGTAGCAGAACAATCTGCTAATGTCCAGGCAATGAATAAATTAAAAGATATAGATTGAAGAGCTATGCAAAATTATGTAACAACTAAACAGTTGGATGTAATGGAAAAAGCAGTTCAAAATGAAGGTGGAGTAGGAAGTACTATGTGAATGTTTATCTGAGCTAATTTAGGTTCAAATTTAGGAGCTCAGATGACAGGTGTTAATTTACAATCTTGACAGAATGATATAGAGACAAAGTTAGCAAAACTGAAAGAGCTTTTAGATAAAGGACTTATTTCAAAAGAAGATTATGAAAAGAAAAAGAAAGAAATTTTAGAGAGTTTATAGATAATTAGAGAAGTAAAGGTCTGAAGAGAGATTAAAAAAGAGTAAAAGAATATCTGAGGAATATCTGAAGAAGGTCTGAAGAAAATCTGAAGAAAATTTTAAAGAGTAATTAACAGAGAAAGGAGAGAGAATTGTTAGAAAATTTTTATAAGCAAGAGGAAATTTTTGCAAAATAGGATAGATAAAACTAATTCTGATGATATTAGGTGAAATAATTTGAGGAATATTTGATAATTTTGATATTTAAATAGATTGTTTATTAAAATGAAATGATAAATTGTCCTTCTTGTTGAAACAAAATTGAAGTTTTACCGTGAGCAGTACAGGTTGTTTGTCCTTATTGTAATACTATTATTTTGATT
>JAMOTU010000174.1 GCA_027062165.1 Candidatus Altimarinota bacterium | reverse complement strand
CCTATAATCTCTTTAGTTTTTTGCATAGCTACCTCTTGAGCCTTTTGTTGACCTTTTTCAAAAGCTCTTTTAATTCTTTCCTCTAAAATAGATTTAGAAGCAGGGTTTAGCAAACTCTCATCTTCAATAATAACATTTCTCAATTTCATATCAGCAGATATTTCAACTACAACTCATTCTTCTTTTGCTCTAATAATAGTATTTTTTAAAGCTTCTTGTAATTTTCTATAAGCATCAAACATTTTTTTCATATCTCCTAAATTTCCTAATCCTCCTAACATTGTTGTAATTAAATTTAAGATATAAATTTTATGAAATTTTATCTCCTGTTAATTTTTCATAGATTTTCTTTTCCACATCCAATGGCTTATTCCAATCTATATCCTTAATTCACAAAAGTTCTACTAACTTTCTTAAAATAAAAAACTTTTTCAAACTTTCCTTAGACGCATTTTGAATATCTTCTATAAGTTTCTTTGCTTTGTCTTCACCAATAGTTTCTATATACTTTTTAAAACCTTCTTCACCACCGAATCTATTCACCAATGACTTCATCCTAGTTTTAATTTCTTCTTCTATTATTGTCTTAGGAATTTCCACTTTAAAACTTTCTGATACTTTTTGCAAATATTCATCAACAAACTTAACAAGTCCTCCTTCTGTCTTAGCTTTTTTAAGTTCTTCTTTAATTTTTTCTAATAACTCTTCTTTGTTTTTTAGTTCTCAGTTAAAATATTTTTTAACAAACTCATCATTTATTTCTGGCTCTATCCTTTCTTTTATATCCAATGGAATTATTACCAATACTGCTGGTCTCCTTTTAGGATCCTTTGTTTGAAGATGTGGTGGCAATTGCTTCTTTGAATATTGAATTTCTATTTCTTCATTTTTCTTCTTTCAAATAAGCTGTTTTGCCAATTCTGGATTTTCTTTAAAATCCTCAGGTCATAAAAACACTGTTCCTTCTTCTACCACTTCACCCTTTTTATTTTTAAACTGTAATTTAGCTTTTATCACACTATTTTCTGTAATATCTTCACGATCTTTATATTCAGCATATTGAGATTGAAGATTTTTAAGCACTTGTTGAACTTCTTCATCAGTAGGTTCAGTAGAAATCTTCTCCGTCTTAATAGCCTTCCAATTTTCATTTAGTATTTCTACTTCTGGATAAACATCTATTTTAAAGGTAATTATTTTCTTACCTTTTTCTTCTTTTTCGTTTAAATCATAAACATTTCATATAAATTTCAAATTAGGATTTTCTTCCATTATTTTCTTTAAACCTTCATTTATAGCATATTCATATATACCAGCGTTTATATACTCAGGCCTTATGTGTTTTTCTACTAATTCTAAAGGAACATGTCACTTTCTAAATCAAGGTAATTGTAATTCTTTTTGAAAATCTTTTAAAATTTTAGTTTTGTAATTTTGAATATCTTTTTCATCCAATTCTAATACTACCTCATAATTTGATTGATTCCCTTTCACCAATTTATATTGCATACAACTTCTTAATTTAAAATATAAAATATAAATTCAAATATAGCAATATATATCCAAAAATCAACTAAATTTGCTTTTAGAAAAAAAATATTTAATATTTTAAGAAAATATTTTACATCCAAATCAAAATTTGATAATTATGAAAGATTTAGAAGAAAAAAAGAAAATCAAAAAAGATATATCTAAAAATGAAAAATTTAGTACAAAAAATATGTTGCCAATTTCTGAAATAAGAGATGATACTATTATTCTAAAAGATTGATGATTAAGAGCTATCATAAAAGTTTGGGGATTAAATCTAGACCTTAAAAGTTATGAAGAACAACAAATTGCTGTTCAACAATACAAAAGATTTTTAAATTGATTGGATTTTCCTATACAAATTTTAATAAGAAGTACTTATTTAGATATAACAGATTATATTCAATTTCTTAAAACAAAAGTAAATAATATAGAAAACGACGTTTTAAAATGGTACTGAGAAGAATATCTAAAATTCTTAGAAAAAATAAATCTTACTCAATGAATAGCTTATTCTAAAGAATTTTATATAATAGTACCTTATTATCCATTAAATGATAACAAAGAAGTAAAAAAATCCTGGTTTACAAAACTATTAAATACTTTAACTTGATGAGAAGAAACTCCTGAAAAAATCGTCGCAAGGTATAGAGACTTCTTAAAAAATAAAAAACATTTAGACACAAGATGTAACATCATAATAGAAGGTTTAAAATCTTTGTGAATGATAGCAGAAAGATTAAAAGTTGATGAAATAATTTCTCTACTTTTCAAAGTATATAATCCTTATGCACATAAATCTCAAGCAGAATTCAAAAGATAATATCTATTATTTAAATTGTAGCCAATCATATGCATATAGACTTACCACTGCACTGATGACATTGTCCACCTCGATTATTTGAAAAAATGGTAAAATTAGCTGAAAAATTTTTAATTTTATTTGTAAAAGAAGAATGAACTAATAAACTATTAGAAAAATTATCACATCCTCTTTGGTTTCAATCTTTTGGGTGTTATCTGGGATTTGATTGGCATTCTTCTTGATTAACAACAGTTGTATGATGAGTCTTATCTCAAGCTTTAAGAAATATAAATTATGAAGTAGGTATTTATGTAGCTGGTTGAAAATGAAAAACAGCTTTAAAAACACCTCAAACTATAGAAAGTTTAGCCTGGAAATATAAAATAACTCCCTTTAATAAAATCAAATCTAGAAGTCGCTTATTAGCAAAAATAGACAACAGCCTTATACAAGACTGATTTAACTTATACTATCATACAATCTTTTTTGATAATAAATGAAACTATGTAGTTATTCAACAATGAGCAAATACAAAATATAAACTAGCTAGAAGATATCATCGGCATTCAAATATCTGAGAAAAAATTCTACAAATTTTAGAAGGAAAAACTTTTTGATTAAAAGAAAATGAGTTTTTTATTGCATCACAAAAAAGATTACCCCAGGTATTAAACTTACTATCCAGCGAATCAGATAAAATAAGGCAAGATATTATGGAAATCGTAAAATATATCCAAACTCATTATAAAATGCCAGATCATCATTGGATAAAGTTATCTGATTTTGATTACAAAAAATTAATTAAAATTCTATATATTATCAGAGAAGAAAAACAAACTTTCAAAGATTTGATAAATATCAAAGGTATATGACCAAAAGCTATTTTCAATTTAGTTCAAACAGCAGAACTTATATATGGTGATAAAGCCGATTGGTCAGATCCTGCAAGATTTTCTTTTACTCACTGATGAAAAGACTGAACTCCTTACAAACCACAACCTGAAGAATTTGATGAAACAATAGAAAATCTGAAATATTTTATAGAAAAAGCTAAAAAAGAGACAGATTTAAAAAAAGTATATTTCACTATGAAATCAAAGAGAGAAAATTACAAGCAGAAAAGATTATTTTAAAATTTTTATATAACAAAAAATAGGAGGGATAAACCCTCCTTAAAAATCAAACTTTCCAAATTTTAACTTTTTCTTCAAGCAACCTTTCAAGTTCCTTCAACAATTCATCTGACTTTAAATCTGGTCTAAGCTCTCCTATTTTCTCCGAACCTAATCCAAAAAGTCTTTTACCCTCTTCATAAACCACCCATTTTGTAAAAAATACTCCTTCTTCTTGAATAAATCCTTTTCGTCCTGATTTTGTCTCCCATTTAAATACTTTTTTCGCCATTTTAACACCTCCTCACAAGATTTGGTAACCTAAAATTAACTATTTTCTACAAAAAGTCAACAAAATTTTCAAATATCTTTAAAATCTAACTCTTCTAATCTTTTTCAAAAAATACTATCATTCAAATCAACATTTTCTAAATCAATCTTTCCTTCTTTAGCTAAAATTTTAAAAATCTTTCCCAAAGTCTTCCTTTTGTATCAACTTACCAAATCCAAAAAATTTAACATTTTCTGAAAATTTATATCTGGAAATCTCTCTTTTTTAACAAATCTAACAACAGCACTTACTACTTTAGGAACAGGTTTAAAAGCCTTTGGAGGAACGCTAAATAAATACTCTACATCATAAAAATAATTTACTATCCACCAAAGATAAGATTTTTTACTAGCATTGGTTTTAATTTTATCAGCAACCTCTTTTTGTATCATAAAAACTCCTGCAGGAAAATATTTTTGATTTTCTACTATCTTTTTAAAAATAGGAGAAGTTATATAATAAGGCAAATTTCAAAAAATTATAGCCTCTTGTATATCTTCTTTTTGTAAAACTTGCTCTAAATTTTGTTTCAAAAAATCTCAAAAATATATCTTAATATTTCATATTCAAAAATCTAAAAAGTCTTTTAAACTCTCATCTTTTTCAAAAAGTAAAAGTTTATCAAAGAAATCCACTAAATATTTAGTAATTGCTCCTCTTCAAGGTCAAATCTCTATTCCTATCTTTTTATCTAAATATTTTTCTGTAGTCTTTTTAATAGCATCAACAATTTTCAAAATATATCTTTTATCTACCAAAAAATTTTGACCTAAATAAGTTCACATTATATCTTTTTCAAAATCAGATAAAACTCTTGCCTTTCATATCAAGGCAAAACATTAACAATTTCTAATCAAATAGTCTTAAATTTTCCTTTCCAAAAATTTAAATCAAAATCTTTCCCTTTATGAACCCATAAAATCTTTCATCAATCTTCAAACAAACAGATAAATCTTTTTAATCCTTCAAAACTAATCTGTGGCTCTAAAGTCAAATCACACAATATTATATCAAATTTTCAATATCTTTGCTTTAATTTTTCAATATTTATCTTAAAAATATCCTCAAAGTAGATATTTTCTCAAAAAATTTCTTTTAAATATTTTTCAAATTGGTTAGAAATCTCTATTCACACTAAAAGTCTAGCAAACTTTTGAGCATACAATCCAAAACCTCCTCTACTACTTCAAAGGTCTAAAATTTTCAAATCATTTTTTTCAAACAAACTAGTTTTTTCATTAATATATTTAAGTTTATAATATCATCTAGGAAATCATTCAGA
>JAMOTU010000173.1 GCA_027062165.1 Candidatus Altimarinota bacterium | reverse complement strand
CCTCTCAAAATTCTGTATAAGATTTATCTTTCTTCAAACTTTTTCAATTTAATACCCCCAAATCAAGAATATGTCCCAATTCATGTGTTAAAACATTCAAAAATTCTTTATTAGATTTTATTGATCAGGCATTTATCAAGATTATCCTATGTCAAGCATAACCTCTACGAGTCTGTGAAAAATCTATTGTTATAGACTTTATAACATCATTAATCTTTATACCGTATTTCAAATTATCATCTATACTCTTTATTACGAACTGAATTATAGCAAGATATTCAACTTTCTTGTCAAAAGGTGTTTTATAAAATTTAACTTTATTACAAACATTTGTATTAAAATTACAGATTTTATCATAAACATCTACTTTGTAAACAGGTTTTACTCCATGATAATATAAAATATTTTTAACAAACAATTTAAGTTGATCATATGTATATTTTTCTTTCTCCTCTTTTTTCTTTTGAATTTTATCTTCTTTAACAAAGTATTTTTTATTTTGAGTTTTTTTTAAATTATTTTTAATATAAAAAAAATATCATATTTTAATATCTTTATGTGCTTTAGGTAATTTAAAATCTCTTACCAACAAAATAATTATCAAACCAACTAACACTGCAAACTCTAAAATTAATAACAATTTCAAAAGTCTTTCCTTATCGAACATTATAGGAAAAATACCAAATTAAAATATTACTACCTCTTCTTCCAATAAAACTCCAAATTTATTATATACTTTTTCTTTTACAATTTCTGCTAATTTTAAAATCTTGTTAGAGTCATCATTATTATAATTGACAATAAAATTAGCATGTTTTTCACTAATTTTTACTCATCCTATATCAAATCATTTTAATCAAACCTTATCTATCAGCCATCCCGCAGGAATCATTCAATTTCCTATAAAATTTTCTAACTGGACAATATCCTCAGCAGATAATCAAGTTTTAATATTCTCTATCATCTTCTGATATCATCGACCATCATCTTCAGACATCTCTCTTTTAATATTTTTAAAAAAAGATCAACAAGTATTTCACCTTGGCTGATGTTGTAGTCTCCGCTTTAAATAATAACTAATATCTTTCATATCCTGATTATCTTCTTGTAATCCTTGTGTTAAATCAAACATCGCCTCTACTACAATCATATTATTTTTTCACTTTAAAATTGAATATCTGTAAGAAAACTTCAAATCATCTTGAGTAAAAATTTTATATTTTTTTTCATTTAAATCAAAAACCTTTACTCCCTTAACAAAATCTCAAATAGATATTCAAAAACTTCAAGCATTACCTACTACAGCTCCTCCTACTGTACCTGGTAATCAATATAAAGGATTTAATTGCGAAAATCACAAATTATTCAAATACAGAATAAATTTATTTAAACTTTCTCATCACTTTACTTCAAACAAATATGTATCTACTTGTTTTATTCAAGATATAAAAAATCTAACAAATACTTCATTCTCATAATAACTTTTAGAAAGTAAAAGATTAGTTCATCATCAAATTATAAAAATACATTCAAATTCTCCCAATTTGTCTAAAAAATTTTTCCAATCATTTTCTGTTTTTATATCAAAAAAAGCCTTAACAAAATTTTTTGTTTTAAATCAGGTATATTTTCAAATATCAATCATAATTTAATTTCTTAATAAATCTTTATAAAACTAAATCTTTTTATTGCCTAAAATTTGTTAACACTCAGCACATTTTTACCTGTCATCTACCATTTCATATAAACTGAACTATACTACAAAAACGAAACTCTTTAGCAGTAGAATCTCAACAATTACTATCTGTTCACTTACTGCAAGACAAATCTCCATTATCTTTCTTATTAACTAATCTTAGCCCCCTAATTTCTCTAAAAAATCTTCATTCTCTTGTTATACCAGTCTGTCAAGGACAAGGTTCCCACCATCATCAAGAAAGACATAAAGCAAAATCTAAATCTGAATTATCTACTCCGTCGAAAATATTTAATCAATGATCTACTCCTGAAAGTATCCAATATTTTTGATCAGAAGCTATTTTTTGTTTTAAAATATAATGTCCAGACTGAAACCAGGTATCATCTTCACATCAAGCACCTCAGTTATCAACTAATGGATCTATTTTAAGCCAACATTTATCTCTTTTTCAAGACCATCTAGTCCAATTAGTATCTCTAATATTATACACTGTTTCCATTCATTCCCTTGCCAAATTTATAGCTATTAACTTTTTTCTTGTGTAATCTACAAAATTTATTCAATAAGAAATAACTCCATACATCACTAACAATCATCAAGCTATCATTCAAATCACAATTAACATTTCGATAACAGTAAAAACTTTCTTTTTAGTTGCAAATAGCATCTTAAATTTTATAATAGTTTGTAAATTTATTAGAATAAGTTTTAATAATGATTTCTTTTAATTCAACAGATTTATTTACTTTAGGAATATTATGATTAGTACTAATTTTTGTAGTAGCGATATGACTAGACAAAATGATTAAAATAATTATATGAAATTATTTAATTATTGCAATAAATATATGAATAAATCTAGGAATTCAAATACTCATATTTTCAATAGATAACAATATAATAAAAATTTCTAATCCTGATCAAATAATGAACTTGCTTTTAAATTACAATTCAGTAATAAACTTAATAATATATTTTTCTCTGTTAACACGAATTTTCTTTAATACAAAACTAGGAATCAACGTTCAATCTAATAAATTTTTAAAAGCTCTTTTAGCTATCATACTAGCCCCATTTACCACTATTAGTATCTTTACAAGTTTAACAATAGCTATTTTAGGAACTCAAATTCTACAACCTACCAATTTAATAAATTTTGCTAAACAATTTGAACACAATATTGTAGTATACAAAATCATCCTTTTATTTCCTTTATGGCTTGTTCTACCTTGATTTATAACTATATTAATATCTTCTAATTTTAATATTCCAAAAATAAATTTTAACCTTTTACCTAAAAAAAAGAAAGAAAATGAACAACAATGAGAATAAATACTTTTTAATCCATTTTGGTGAAATCATCTTAAAATGAAAAAATAGAAAATTTTTTGAAAATAAATTAATTGAAAACTTAAAAACTAAACTATGAAGCCATCTTTTAGATTACAAAAAAGAATTTTGAAAGCTAATCCTATTTTGAGAAGAAAAATCTATAGAAAAAGCACTTAATACAACCTTTTGAATCAAAAACCGAAGCAAATGCTTTATATTAGACTTTAAACATCCACAATTAGATGAAATTTTATTAAAACAAATTATAGAAATTATAAAAAACAATCTAAATTTAAAACAAACAAACACTATCAAGATAGAAACTAAAAGATCAAATAAAAATTTTCAACCAAATAGCGTAGAAATAAACAAAATTATAGCTTCAACACTACTAAAGGAATTTCCTCACCTTAAAATAGATTTAAAAAATGCTGAAAAAACTATCTATATAGAAATATGACAAAGACAGATCTATATATATTTTGAAAAACACCTCTGATTGTGATGATTACCTGTATGAACAAGTGGTAAATGAATAGTTCTACTATCTTGATGAATAGACAGCCCTGTAGCATCATATCTTATGAATAAAAGATGAATGAAATTGATATTTTTTCACGCCTATAACCAAAGAGGAGATAAAAACGGCAAAATAAAAGAAAAGATCATCAAACTAGTCAAAAAATTATCAGAATACAACTTAGAATCTACTTTATATCTTATTCCTATGTGTCCAATTATTGATCAAATAATAGAAAAAATACCTCCTAAATGGAGAATGCTTGTATTTAAAAGATCTATTGTAAGAATAGCTAATCAAATAGCTGACAAAGAAAAAGCTTTAGCAATTATCAGTGGAGATAATCTAGCTCAAGTAGCTTCTCAAACATTAGAAAATATAAATACAATATACAAAGTTTCAAAATATCCTATTCTACCGCCTCTTATCTGATTTGATAAAGACGAAATTATAAACTTATCAAAAAAAATCGGAACATATGATATAAGTATTATACCAGCAGAAGATTTATGTTCTAGAATTGCTCATAAACATCCTATTACTAAAGCCTCTGAAGAAAAAATAAAAAAAATAGACACTATCAAAATACCAGATATTGAAAACATAAATTATGAAAAGCTAATTATAGCACCAAATAGTAAATAATGCTATTGAAAATAATAATTTATTGAATATAATATAATTATAAATTTACATCGTATCAAAACACTATGGCTCTAAAAATAATACAAAAAAAGAAAAATAGACCTGAAATTATAGAAAAACTCAACACTTTAGAAGAAGAAAATAAAAAACTTAAACAAATAGCGGCAACTATCCAAAACCAATATTTATCTTTAAACGAAGAATTTGAAAAATACAGAAAAAGAATAAAACAACAAGAAGAAAATAAAAAAATAGAAATCTTAACTGATACTGTAAAAAAAATAATTCCTCTAATAGAAAATTTGAGAATTAGTATAGAAAATATACCAGAAGACATTAAAAATCACAAATGGGTCGAAGGTATTGTTTTAACTTATAAAAATTTACTTAAAATTTTAGAATCATTAAACATATATCAAAAAAATAGTATATGACAAACGCCTAATGAATTATATCATGAACCAATAAGTATATTAGAGACAAAAGATAAAAATATGAAATGAAAAATTATAGCAGAACATCAAAAATGCTACATATACAAAAATTGAGATAAAGAAATTGTAATATTACCAGCAAAAGTAATTATAGGAAAATAAGAAATTATACATTGAACCTAAAAAGTATTACATCCCCATCCTGGACAATATAATCCTTTCCCTCCATTCTTACCAAACCTTTTTCTCTGGCTTTTGACCATCAACCAACTTCAACAAAATCTTTCCAATTAACAACTTCAGCTTTTATAAAACCTCTCTCAAAATCTGAATGAATTACTCACGCGGCTTGGGGAGCAGTAGATCATTTTTTTATAGTCCAAGCTTTAGTTTCTTTTTCTCCTGAAGTAAAAAAATACATAAGTCATACTGTATCAAAACTCAATTTTATTAAATC
>JAMOTU010000172.1 GCA_027062165.1 Candidatus Altimarinota bacterium | reverse complement strand
AAAAAAATAACACTGACAGAAAAGCAAGAATTTTTATATTTTTTAAATAAAAATTTTTCAAAACTAAATATAATTTTCGTCAACAATTTAGATTACGATTTTCAACCACAAAGAGGAGTTTCTTATGTTAGAAATTTTGGATTAAATTTAGCTAGCAAAATGTGAAAAGACAGTGATTTTATAGTCTTTATAGATGATGATATATTCTTAGAGGATAATTTTATTTTCGAAAAAATTTTAAATCATTATAAAAAATCTTCTGAAATCCTCATATTTCCTATAGTAATAAACTGATTCACAAGAAATTTTGAAAATGCAGGTATAAAATGAATTTCTCCATTTACATTAAAACTAAATTTTATCAAACCAAAAGGGGAGTGGTGGAGTATAAAAATGTGTTCATTACAATTTTTATTTTGACCATTAAAAATATTTAAAAATTTTAAATTTGATAAAAGATTTAAATTTGTTTATGAAGATTTAGATTTTACTCGGAGTTTAACAGAAAATTGAATAAAAATTTTAGGATTTTCTGATATAAAAGTATTACATTTTGATAAAAAGACAAAGAAAGTAGAAAAAGCTTATGTCAGCAATCCTTTCTTAGCTTATCAGAAATGAAAAAATAGAATATTATTTGTTAAAAAACATTTCACTCTACGACAGAAAATTATATTTTTTAGTATAGGATTTTGGATACATAGTTTATATTTGATCTTATTAATACTACTACAATGAAACAAAAAATGGAGTAGTATAAAAGCATTTATTAAGGGAAGTTTTAAAGGATTAAAATAATATTGAAAAAATAAACAAAACCTTTAGTATTTCAAAAGCTTTATATTTTAAATTAAAACTAATGAACTTATACACAGATCTTCAAACTTGGGCAGACAAAGACAATAATCTTGTAAATGCGATTGTAGAAATACCAATGGGTAGTATGGTAAAGTACGAATTTAATAAAAAATTAAACGTAGTAGAAGTAGATAGATTTTTTACAACTCCTATGCCGTTACCTTACAACTATTGACTACTTCCACAAACTTTTAACAAAGATGACTGAGATCCTCTTGATATTATTTTAATCTCTCATTATCCACTTCATCCAGGAATTATAACAAAAGCAAAGGTTATTGGAGTATTACATATGATAGACAGTTGAGAAATGGATGACAAAATTATAGCAATACCTCATAAAGAACCTTTTCTTTCACATATAGACAATGTAGACAATTTACCTGACCATCTTAAAAGACAAATTGAATTTTTCTTGTCTAATTATAAAAAATTAGAAGGCAAAGAAACTAAAGTCACTGGATGGGAATGAATAGACAAAGCAATTACATTAATAGATCAATGTATAGAAGATTTTAAAAACAAATAAAAAAGCCCCAGGGATTCAAAACCCTGGGGTATTTTATTAATTATTTTTACCAAAGATTTGCTATTAATTTTACAATACTATAAGACATAATCATAATCAACAATCCAACTAATCAATATATCAAAGTTTTATTAGCTTTTTTCAAGAATTGCTCTTGTCATTCAGCAGAAACTAATAAATATCAAATATATAAAAGCAGAGCAAAAGCAATTACTCAAAAAATATACCATAAATAATGATTAATAAAATTAAATATCGATGAAAATATGAAATCTTTTGTATCTGTATCTATATAATCAGTTGTACCATTCAATTTTGAACTTTCATATGTTTGAGGCACAGAAATAGAAACTTGTAATAAAATTTTTAACATAGTTTATACATTTTTAAAAGTTTTAAAAATTAACTTTTATTCATCTTGGAACCGTCTGTAAAATCATTAAAATAGCTAAACTAGCTAATGTTAATAAAAGCCCAACTCCTACTAAAATAATATCATCTCTTGCTTTTTTCATCTTTGATTCTTCTCAAACAGAAAGCAAAAATCTTATACCTCACCACAAAAAAAGAGTGACTCATACCGCTAAAGCAAATTTTGAAAGTAGTCAAATAACATTACGAATTATACTAGTCAAATCAGTATTTCATCAAGAAAAACTCTTATCTAAAACCTGTTGATTTGATTTAGATTCTTCAAATACTTTATCCAATAAACTATCTTGTCAAAAAGCTATTAAAAAATTTATTAACAAAGCAATCAAAAAAATTCCGAGTCTTTTAAACATCTCCAAAACATTATATTAAAATTAAAATATCCTCAGGTTTTATCCTCAGACATCATTAGCTATAATCATCAGATATCTCCTTTTTATAACATTTCCAAAATTTTTTCTGCCTCTTCTTCTTCTTTTGCTTTTTCTTCTGCTTCTTTCGATTGAATTTCTTTTATTTTTTTTATATATCACATTTTCTGCCATTTCATAAGATATTTTTTCTTTATTTCTAGTTTTTTTCTCTCATATTTTTCTTCTATTTCTTGCAACTTTTTCCTTTCCTTCAACAGAATCTCTCTCAATTTAGAAATTTGCTGTTCTGTCATTAATAACAAAAGATTTAACCAATTTTGCTTCTCTTCGTCAGTATCTATAGCTTTAGATTCTAATATCAACGTTATTAACTCAGGATCTTCTTCTAAAAATTCTTCAGGTATATCAAATTTTAAAGCATACTTCCACAAATGTTGGGGTAAATATTTTTGAATAGTTTTTATATCAGCCATTATCAAAATAATATAAAAAATCTAAATATTTTCTAAAATTTTCTCCGCTTCCTCAGCACTTCTTTTAGCTTCTTGTTCATTTAAAACTTTTATTTTCGGAATCTTATTAAAAGACTTTTTCATTTGTTTTTTTATTTTCTTTAAATACTTAGGATCATACTTCTGTCTTCAAGAAGTCGAAATATAAATCTCCATTTTATAATCTTTTCTATGAATTTAAAATCCAACTTACTGTATCTTCACTTACCACATCAGCAGCAATTAATCTTTTAGCATACTGCTTTAAACTAATCATTCATTGTTTAGCACCAGTTTCAATAATATTATCAATTTGTGGTAAAGCCATCTTTTTGATATTATTTTTAATAGCTGCGGTATTTATCATCACTTCATATACTCCTACTCTTCACTTTCAATCTTTCTTTTTTACTAATCTTTGAGATTGAACTCATATCAAAATCTCTGCCAATCTATCTGCTATACTATGTTGAATATCTGGAGGGAAAAAACCTACAAATCTGTTAATAGTTCAAGAAGCAGAAGGAGTATGTAAAGTAGAAAAAACTAAATGTCAAGTTTCAGCTAAATTTAAAACAGCTTCAGCTGTTTCTTTATCTCTTATTTCTCAAACCAATATTATATCTGGATCCTCACGCATCGCAGCTCTTAAAGCATTAGCAAAAGACCATGTATCATGTCATACTTCTCTTTGAGAAATTATAGCTTTTTTAGGTTCAAAAATAAATTCTATTGGATCTTCAATAGTAATTATATGATCTGGTCTAGTTTCATTCAGATATTCTATCATAGCTACCAATGAAGTAGATTTTCACGAACCAGTTGGTCATGTTACAAGATACAATCATTGTCTTTTAGACAAAACATTATTTTTTATACTTTCTACTATTTCAGGAAATAGAATCAAGTCTTCTAATTTTCTAGCTTTTGAATTAATTTTTCTCAAAACTATTCAAATTTTTCCTAACTTAAAGAAAGCATTAACTCTGTAAGGCGTTCAATCAGTACCTATATAAGAAAAATCAGCCTCCCTATCTGCCAAAAATTTCTCAAAAGCTTTTTGATTTCATTTTAAAAGTTGCTTAAGCGCTATTTCCACATCTTCAGTTGTAAGTGGTTCAATCTTTTTATACTTAACAATTTCTCAATTTTTTCTAAAAGAAATATATTCATCAGCAGAAATATGGATATCAGATATATCTTCTCTAGAAGCTATTTGTGCTAAAATACTTTCAATATTAATTTTTCTTCAAGTTAAAGACATTATGCTTAAAAAAGTTAAAAAATAAAATTTATTTAAGTATAATGATAGGATTCATTTTTGTCAAATTTTTTAATATTTTTATTACATAATAAATTTTCATTATTTTCCTTTGATATCTAAATACAACTATTTTCTTATTTAAATATGCTAGTAACAAAAACATATGTAATCTCATCACTATTCATTCTTTAACATCTTTAATTCTCTCTAAAAAAAATCTGAAATCATTATGTCGTAAAATTTTTTTAATTTTAACATTTTTAAACTTATCTTTCAAGAGAAAATAAAATTTATCATCTTCTAACAAATTTACTGGAATATAATATAAAATTCCAAAATTCTTTTTATATAATAGATTCCACACTTTTTTTTGGAATTTCCTATATCCGATAGGATTGATATTTACTAGTAAAATATCCTTCTCGTTAATACTATTATATTTTAAAATTTTTCAATCTTCCTTATTACTAAATAATAAATAAGAATGATCAAACATAAAATATATTTTCTTTATTTGCTGAAAATACCAATGAATTCTATAGTTTTTGGTATTAAAATACAAAATCCTTGATACAACCTCAAAACTTTCGAAATCTCTTAAGTAAATACCGTCTGCATTCAAAATCCAAAATTTAACCAAAATTTTATTAAACCATCTAAAAGGAAACTGAATTCATCCAAATAAATATATATACAATTTTTTTCTAAAAATTTTAAACAAAAAATACTTTATAAGAAAGGGGAGAGCAGTTATAGTAAAGAACAAAGGTCAAGACCAACATTCTTCAGTAAAAATTTCTCATCATCATATACTTACCGCATCGACTTTAAAATAATAAAAAATATCAAAAAATCTTCATTTTAATATCCACTTTAAAAGTGATCTTATTCCATGAGGCAACTCCCACACTAATATAATCTTTTCTTTTATAAAATTTTCATCAAAAAACTGATTTAAAAAGTTTTCCAAAAATTCTTTATCTGAAGTAGGGACAATAACTTTATTAAATTGTCTAAAAGGTTTTTTCCAATAGAAATACTTTTCTAGATCTTTTTCTCGAAAAGTTCATTTAGACACTTGGACAGATTGTCGATTTGGATGTCAATCTAAAAAATACTTTAACATACCAACTAATATAAGTTCATCT
>JAMOTU010000171.1 GCA_027062165.1 Candidatus Altimarinota bacterium | reverse complement strand
TAGTAGTTGATTGAAAAGAGTATAAACCTGAACAAATTTCTGCTTTTATTTTGAAAAAAATTAAAGAAGATGCAGAAAAATATCTTGGTGAAAAAATAGATAGAGCTGTAATTACGGTGCCTGCTTATTTTAATGATAGTCAAAGACAAGCAACTAAAGCTGCAGGTGAAATAGCAGGCTTTAAAGTTGAAAGAATTATAAATGAGCCTACAGCAGCCGCTTTGGCATATGGTTTAGGCAAAAATAAAGACGAAAAGGTAGCAGTGTTTGACCTTGGTGGTTGAACATTTGATATTACTATTATGGAAATATGATCTGAATGAACTTTTCAAGTACTTGCTACAAATTGAGATACACATTTAGGTTGAGCAGATTTTGATAAAAGAATTATAGATTGGTTAATAGAAAGATTTAAAGAAAAGGAAGGTATTGATTTATCTCAAGACCCTATGGCATTACAAAGATTAAAAGAAGAAGCTGAGAACGCTAAAAAGCAATTATCTCAGGTAGAGCAAGTTGAAATTAATATACCATTTATTACTACTTGACCAGATTGACAACCAAGACACTTACAAGAGACTTTAACTAGGGCTCAATTTGAAAGATTAATTGAGGATCTTGTAGAGAGAACTGTTAAGCCTACTATGGATGCTTTAAAAGATGCTGGTCTTACACCACAAGATATAAATGAGGTTATATTAGTTTGAGGTTCTACAAGAGTACCTCTTGTAAGAAAAAAAGTGGCTGAAATCTTTTGAAGAGAACCAAAGATGACTGTTAATCCTGATGAAGCTGTTGCATTGTGAGCTGCTATTCAAGGAGGTATTTTGCAATGACAAGTAAAAGATATTTTACTTTTAGATGTTACACCATTAAGTCTTGGTGTAGAAGTAGAATGAGGTCTTGTAGATGTGGTTATTCCAAGGAATACAACAATTCCTGTTAAAAAGACAAAAATTTATACAACAGCAGTTGATAACCAGCCTGCTGTAACTATTCATGTGGTTCAGTGAGAAAGACCTATGGCTAGAGATAATAAATCTTTGGGTATGTTTACTTTAGAAGGTATTCCTCCAATGCCAAGAGGAGTTCCTCAGATAGAGGTAACTTTTGATATTGATGCAAATGGTATTTTACATGTCTCTGCTAGAGAAAAATCTACTTGAAAAGAACAAAAGGTAACAATTCAAGGAGCTACCAATCTTTCTGATGAAGAGATTAAAAAAATGCAAGAGGAAGCTGAAAAATTTGCTGCACTTGACAGAAAAAGAAAAGAAGTAGCTGAAAAGAGAAATCAATTGGATCAAATTGTTTATGGTATTGAAAAAATAATTAAAGAGAATGAATCTAAATTAACTGATCAAGATAAAAATGATATTATGCCTCTTTTAGAAGAAGCTAAAAAGTTGATAGAACAATATAAAGATATTTCTGGTATTAGTGAAGAAAATCAATTAGAGGATATTAAAAAGAAGTTTGAAGAGAAAATTAATGAGCTACAATCAAAAGCTGCAGTATTGTACCAAAAAATAGGTTGATGATCTACTCAACAAAATAATAATTCTCAATAGTTTAAAATTTAGTAGAAAGTGGGGCTTTATAGCCCCTTATTTATATAATTAATTTTTCAATTGATGAATTTAGATTTTGATCCAAATAAAGATTATTATGCTATATTGGGTGTAAGTGAGAATGCATCACAAGATGAAATTAAAAAAGCTTTTAGAAAACTTGCTATGCAGTATCATCCTGATAGAGCTCCAGATGATAAAAAAAAAGAATATGAACAAAAATTTAAAGAAATAAATGAAGCTTATCAAGTATTAGGTGATGAACAAAAAAGAAAACAATATGATGCTTTTAGAAAAGGTGGATTTTGATGATTTGGTGGTTTTGGTGGATTTGATTTTGGAAGTGATTTTGGCCAAGGATCCGTGTTCGATGTAAATGATATTTTTGATTTGTTTTGAGAATTTTTTGGTGGTGGATTTAAACAAAGGAAATATGAGAAAAAACCACAAAGAGGGGAAGATATTTTAATTACTTTACCTGTAAGTTTTGAAGAGTCTTATACAGGAACAAAGAAGAAAATTGAGTATGAAAGATATGTGGTATGTGATAGATGTAAAGGAAAGGGTGTTGATCCAGATAGTCAAAAAATAAAATGTCCTGTTTGTTGAGGTAGTTGAGTAATAATTCAAACAAAGAGGACTCCATTTGGTGTTTTTCAAACACAAAAGATTTGTACTAGATGTTGATGAACTTGATATATTGACTCTAAACCTTGTTCTAAATGTTGAGGTAGTGGTTTAATAATAAAAAGAGAATTGGTAGAAATAGAGATACCAGAAGCTGTAAAAGATTGACAAGTTATCAAAATACCTTGAATGGGTAATTATTGACCTTATTGATGACAGCCTTGAGATTTATTAATAAAAGTATTGATAAAACCATCTGAAAAGTGGCAAAGATCTGGATATAATCTTATTACTAATGTTCCTATCAGTGTATATGACGCTGTTCTTGGATGAGAGGTAGAAATATCATTACCGGATTGAAAAAAAGTTAAAGTTAAAATTCCAAAAGGTTTGCAACCTGGAGATAAGATTGTAGTAGCTGGTAAAGGTTTTAAAATTTCGTGATGAATTTTTGGGAAAAGAGGAGATTTAATAATAAAGCCTATTATACAACTTCCTAAAAAATTGTCAAAAGAGGAAGAGGAATTATGGAAAAAACTTAAACAATTGAGTAAATGATAATTATTAATTTGTTCTTGAAAAATAAAATAAAATTCTTTTAATTTAAAACAGCTATATTTTATCTTTATAAGTTTAAATTTAAAATATGAAAAATTTAAAAAAGAAAATTATTGGAGGTGTTATTGCTTCTATTGCTTTATTAGGTGATGTTTTTGCTCAAAATGCAGGTGGAGCTTGACAATGATGATTTTTTTGACAAAGAACAGATGTAGCGCCTAATGTTCCTGCTACTGATCAATGATTAACAGGAGAAGGTCTGTTGAATTCAATAAAGACTTTTATAAATTATGTACTAGGATTGTTGGCTGTAATTGCATTGGTAGTACTTTTGTGGTGAGGTTTTCAAATGGTAACTGCGGCAGGTGATGATAATAAGTATAAAAAGTGATTTACAATTTTGAAACAAGCTGGTATAGGTTTGATTTTGATTGGTTTAGCATGGTTGATAGTTAGTTTCTTCTTCTATATCGTTAATGTAATGGTAGGAGGATAAGATTTAATGTTTAATTTAGAAAACTACTAACTCACCACATACGTGGTGAGTTTTTTACTTAATAAATATATTAATAATGAAAGTATATATTTATACAATTTTGGCTAATATTTTTATAGCTGTTTGAATTTTGATATCAGTCTTTTTAGTGAGATATACTGAAAAATATTTTCTTAAAAGATTTGATTACATTGTTGCTTTTGTTTGATGAGTGTTGTCTGGGATAGTCTTTTTATGAATTCTTCCTAAAATATTGCTTTTTGCTAAAGTGTGAAACTTTAATTTAAAATTTATATCATTATCTATTCTGTTGGGGATATTTATATTTTTTGTAATAGAGCTTTTATTTCATTTTCATCATTGTAAAGATTTATGACAACAAGATTGCATTCACAATTATATTTCAGGAAAGTTGATGATGATTTGAACTTTTATACATAATTTTTTACATTGAATAATTATATATACAGGTTTTTTAACAAATTTTACTTTTTGAATTTTACTTACAATTAGTATTTTTTTCCATAGTATCCCTCAAAATATATCAAATTATTTAATGAATCATAAAAATTTAAAGTGAGTTTTAGTAGCTGGTTTAGGTTGAGTACTTGGAGCTATCGTTTTGTATCCTTTTAAAGAATATATATTACACTTTAAGGTATACTTTTTGGCGTGTGTAGTGGGAATGTTATTATATTTGATAATTTCTGATATTTTGCCAGAATTTAAAAAACGTTTATATTTAAAAACACAACTTTTGTATTTGTTTTTCTGGATGTTGTGAATAGTTTTTTATGTATTACTAGAGTTTTTGTCTAAGACTTTTTTGTAAAGCACATATAAATATTAGATGCTATTTTCTCTTGAAAATTTAAAATTATTTATTATAATAGCAGGTGTCTTTTGAAGATGCTATTTTATATCTTAACAATTTTATCAATATGGCAGATGTAAAATTGATTCCATTAGAAGATCATGTATTGGTAGAACCTATAGAAGAAGAAACAGTTACAAAATGAGGGATTGTATTGCCTGATACTGCTAAAGATAAACCTCAAAAAGGTAAAGTTATAGCAGTTGGTAAAGGAAAAATTTTAGATAATGGTCAAAGAGCTCCTATGGATGTAGAGGTTGGAGATATTGTATATTTTACTAAATATGCACCAGATGAGCTAGAAGTAGTTATAGACGGAGAAAGAAAAAAATTATTGGTTATTAGACATAGTTCTATTTTAGCTAAAGAGAGTAAATAATGTTAAATTATCAATAATTTAATAGTGTTAGAAAATTTAATAAAAAAAATTAATTTGATTTTACATTTTAACTAAAACAAAGTCATGGCAAAAATTGTAAAGTATTGAGATGATTCAAGAAGGGCAGTATATGCTGGTATTAAAAAAGTAGCAGATGCTGTTAAGGTTACTATGTGACCTAAGGGTAGAAATGTTATTTTAGAAAGATCTTTTGGGGCACCTGTTGTTACTAATGATGGTGTAACTGTAGCAAAAGAAATTGAACTTGAAGATAAATTTGAAAATATTGGTGCAGAACTTGTAAAAGAAGCAGCTAACAAAACCAATGATGCTGCAGGTGATGGTACTACAACAACAGTTGTTTTAGTAGATGCTATTGCTAGAGAAGGTTTGAAATATGTTAGAGCAGGAGTAAATCCATTTGCTTTAAATAGAGGTTTACATAAAGCAGTTGATGCTATTGTAGAAGAGTTAAAGAAAAAAGCTAAAAAGGTAGAAACTAGAGAAGAAATAAAACAAGTTGCGACAATTTCTGCTCAAGATGAAGAAGTTGGAGAATTAATAGCAGAGATTATGGAAGAAATTGGTAAAGATGGAGTTGTTAC
>JAMOTU010000170.1 GCA_027062165.1 Candidatus Altimarinota bacterium | reverse complement strand
ATTGAGTAAAAAAGAGGCAAAATTTTTTGAGTCTTTTATTCCTAAACAATTGGAAGAATTAAAGGACAATTTAATAGTTACAAAAAATAATACATACGCTCCTTTTCAAATCAATTTACATAAATCTATACAAGAAGTAGCGCAACAAAAATCCCAAAAAATGCAGCAAAATTTCGAAAAGAATCAAAAACAAAAATTTAATGTTAAGGACAAGGAGCAGGGAAAGCTTCAAGAGATGCAGCAATTGCATCAAAACATAAACGAAAAAGAAAATATTTCATTTGGGAGATAGTAGATGCCTCAAAATAAAAAAATAGAAAATTTTATCCAAAACTCCACTTCTTCTAATCGTTACAGGGCTTGGGAAAAATTAGAACACGAAACTAACATGAGATTAAAAGCTTTTTTTATCGAAAATGCGGTATATTTAGCACCTTTTTTTATCCTTAATATAGGATATTTTGTTTATGGATTAATACAAGAAGCAACAATGCCCTTTAATAGACATTTCGATTTTTTTAATTTTACATATTTAATTATATTTATTTTAAGTATTGCACTAACCTATTTAAATTTAAAATATGTAAAACCTATTCTATTTAAAGAAATTGAAAAATCAGAAAAGGAATTGACTGAAGATGTTTATGTAGAGGGTAATAAATTAATTACTACAAAAGAATTTAATAAATGTATAGAAAATTATATAGAAGAAGAAGTAAAAATCAAAAATAAAGAAGACCAAATTTTCTTAATACCTACTACTAAATTAGATAGGAATGATAAACTTTTTGAAGAAAATCCCGAATCTATTAAAATTCCAGCTTCTGTTTTATCTACTGGATTATGTATTAGTGGTAGTCCTGGGCGAGGGAAGAGTGTTTTAATTAATCAAATAGTTAATCAAATTCCTAATTCAAAAAAACAAATAATTATAGATGTAAAAGGAGAGTTTGTTGAAAAATTTTTTAATCCGGAAACAGATAAAATAATTTGTCCTGCTGATGTAAGGAGTGCAAAATTTAATTTATACAAACTAATACGCACAAAAATCGATGCAGGAGTAATTGCCGAGATTTTAGTGCCGGACGACAAACAAACACAAGACCCGCACTGGGTGAACGCTGCTAGGGCTGTAATAGAAGGACTTTTAATTTATGCTGCAAAAAAGAAATTAAGTAACACCGATATTTACATATATTTAACTGATTTTAGCTTACTTGAAAAAATCAAACAAGATGAAGAAGTATATCCTATAGTTGCTAATTTTATTCGAAGCGACGGCGACAACCCATCAAAAGAAACTCAATCTATAATTTCAACGGCAATCAGAAAAGCAAAAGCTCTTCAATATCTATCTTATTTAGACAATTTAGATACTGAAAAAATCGACTTCAAAAAATGGCTTTTTGATGGTGATGGTGGCAAATTATTTTTATTAAGCACCGAGAATTTAAATAAAGTTTTTGCCCCTCTTTATGGTGTAATTACAAGCTACCTAATTAGCACTATTTTAGATGAAAGAGATAATTTTGAAAATGAATTTTATTTTATTTTGGATGAATTACCGCAACTTGGTAAAGCTCTTGGGGAAAATTTAGAAAAGGGGCTTGCGGTTGGTCGCTCAAAAGGCTTAAAATTTATAATGGCTCTTCAAGATTTTAATCAGTTAAAAAAGAGCTTTGGTGAGCAAGAAACTAATTCTATTTTAGCAACTACTAATAGTTTTATTGTTTTTCAAAACTTTTACGGAGCTCAGCATTTAGAAAAATTTTTTGGAAAGACCACAATAATTAGAAATGAAGAAAGCTTTACTTTTTCTCAAGAGCCAATGGGCGATCGGATTTCAGTTTCAAGAAAAAAAGTTACTGAAAATTTGATTAATGATGCAAAAATACAACGTTTAGAAAAATTCGAATTTTACGCAAAAATTGAAGGCTGCAAGGATGTCCTAAAAGCCAAATTAGCACCTGTTTTTATAAATAAAAAAATTGTAGAACGATTCGTAGAAAATAAAAATATGCTTATTCAACAAAAGATCTTATTAAAAAACATTAAAAATAGATTTGTTAATTTAAATAAAACAAAAAAAGGAGTTTTTAAAATTATTTCTATTTAGTTAAATTATAATACTTATCAATATTATTTATGTAAGGAATTTCTCCTTTTTCCATTAAAATTTTAAGAATATTTACTAATTCTTGAGAAGACACTCTCCCAATCTGCAACAACTCTATCATGGTTTTTCCTTAATAAAGTTCATAATTCAAATTTTATCAAATTCTGAATATATAGTAGAGGATGATTAAATCCTCATCTTGCTTAATTTTTTACAAGAGAAAAAATTAAAATAAAGGAGAAGAAAAATGAAAAAATTACTTTTAAATGCAGTTTTAGTTTTCGGCTTAGCAAATGCGGCAAATGTCAATTTAAATAATTTAGAATTAGAACAATCTCAATCAGCGGTATTAACAACAATCGGAATTGGTGGAATTTCCGCAGAAGATGAAGGTATTGTTGTTAAAATAGCCCAAGAGCATATAACAACTCCTTTTCTTCCTTTTAATTTAAATTTTTATGCTGACATCAGCAATGTTGGTTATCAAAAATATTCTATGGATACTTTTATCGCACCTTTAAAATTAAAAAACACAAACTTTAACTTATGGGGAGGCGTCGGATATGAAAAATTTAAATATAGTGAAACTATAAAAAAGATTAGTTTATTTCACAGTTTAAAAAAAGAAAAAAAAGAACAACAACTTTTCTTAAAATATTTCGGAATTCTTAAGAACCTTGATAACAATGAATTTAATCCATTTTTAGAGTTAGACATTGGAACTAAAAGTGTGCATTTAAATGCAGGTGTAATTTCCAAATTTAAAAATCCAAATTTTTCGACAGAATTTAGAGTTTGGAAAAGGTTTATCTATGATAACGGTAAATGGGATGACATAAAAGGGTTGTTTACAGTAAATTACACCTTTTAACCCCCCCCCTTTTTTTTTCTCCTGTAAAAAATTAAAAAAAGGAAAAAAATGATTAGCACTCCAACTTGGATAACTTCAACTGCAGCAGAACAGTATCATCTTCAAAATAAGGACAATTACTATCAAAAAGAAGGTGATTTAGGAACTTGGCAGGGCAAAGGTGCTGAAATTTTAGGGTTAAACGGTAAATCTATTGATGCAGGAATATTTAAAAATTTACTTGAAGGGAAAGATACTGAAGGGAAAGAACAAATTGTAAATGTTAAAACAAACGAAAACGACGAACGGATAAGAGCTGCACTAGATTTAACTTTTTCAGCTCCAAAAAGTGTGAGTATATTATATGAAGCAGCACTTGCAAACGGGGACACTGAACTTGCAAACACAATCAAACAAGCTCACGAAAATGCAGTCTCCGAAATCTTAAAAGAAATTGAAGAAAATTACGCAGCAGCAAGAGTTACGGAAAATGGGGAAACAAAATTAGAGCATACTGGAAATATGGTAATCGCAAAATTTACACACGAAATCGCAAGACCTGTTAATGAAAATGGAAAAACTATCGTTGACCCAAGCCTACATACACACGCTTTAATCTTAAATATGACAAAAATAGGGGATGAATGGAAAGCAATCGAAAGTAAAGAGATTTTTCAAAATTACATCAAGATGGGACAACTTTATCGAAATGAACTTGCCGCAAAACTTAAAGAACTAGGATTTGAGATTGAAGTAACTAATGCAAATAAGGGATTTTTCGAAGTTAAGGGCATTAATAAAGAAGTTTTAGAGGAATTTTCAAAACGCAGCGAACAAATCGATGAGCTTGTAGAAGATTTAAAGAAGCAATACCCGGACAAATCAGAAAATGAATTAAGACAGCTTGCGGCATGGAAGACACGAGAGTGGAAGGGCGAAATTGATAGAAAATCACTATTAGAAAACAATAAAGAAAGATTTGAAAAAATCGGTTTAACATTAGAAAATATCAAAGAATTGCAAAATAATAATTTACTACTAAATAGTAATGAAATAAGTAACACGGCAAAAGAATCAATTGAAAATGCAGTAAAAGCACTATCCGAACAACAATCTATTTTCAAAAAAGAAGAAATTTTAGAAAAAGCTGCTAAATTTGGATTAAAAGATGCAATCTCTTTTACAGAACTAAAAGAAGCTTTTAATAATTTTATACAAGAGAAGAAATTAATATCTCTTACAAAAAAATATTTTACAACAAAAGAAATTATTAAAGCAGAAAGAGAAATTGTAGATAGTTTAAAACATAAAAATGCTGTTGAGAATATTTTCTCAAAAAAAGAAGCTATTGAAAAATTAAACGAATATTCTCAATTAAAAAAAGAAGCAACAGGGTTTGAACTCACAAAAGGACAAAAAGAAGCAGCGGCACTTATTTTATCTTCAAAAGATTTGGTAATTGGCATTCAAGGAGATGCAGGGACTGGTAAAACTACAATGCTTAAAGCAGTCAACGAATTAAATCAAAATAAAGTCAAAATTATTGGATTATCCTATACTGGAAAAGCCGCATCAGAAATCGAAAAGGCTACTACAAGTAAAAAGTCTTTAGAAAATGCAGGTATCAAAAGTCAAACGATCGCTAGTTTTTTAGGGCAAATAGACAAATTTACAAAAGAAGATTTAAGAGAATTTAAAAACGCAAAACTTATCGTTGACGAAGCTTCAATGCTTGGTTCTAAAGATATGAAAAAATTAATTGATTTTGCAAAAGCAGCAAAAGCTCAAATTGTGCTGATAGGGGATGTTAAACAATTTAAGGCTATCCAAGCAGGTGATCCATTCTCTCTTTTGCAAGAAAATGGAATGAAGACCGCAAAAATGAGTGAAGTTTTAAGGCAAAAAGACGCTACGCTCAAAAAAGCTGTAAATTACTTGAATAAATTTAACGCAGAAAAAGCATTTAAAGTCTTAAATGACAAAATCATCGAAACAAATGACCCAGTCAAAAATATAACACAAGAATTTTTAAATAAAAAAGATTTAAAAAATACAGATAATCTAATATCTTTAAAAGATTTAGATGACAAACTAATTATAACTAATACAAATAAATTAAAAACAGAATTAAACGAAACTATTAGACAAGAACTAAAAG
>JAMOTU010000169.1 GCA_027062165.1 Candidatus Altimarinota bacterium | reverse complement strand
CGTATCACAATACTGATAGATAATTTGTAAGTGCATCATACCAAACATAAAAAACATGATTAGGATCGTCTGGAAAAGGAATTCACCATTTTTTTCATTCTCTAGAAATAGAAAAATCTTCTAGTCCTTCTTTTAAAAAATTATTTATCAATTCTTTTTTTCTAAATTCAGGAAATATATGATTTTCATTTAAATATTTTTCTACTTCTTTTTCAAAAGCAGTAAGTTTAAAGAAGTAATTTTCTTCTTCTATTTCTTCAACTGGATATTTATGTATTGGACAAAGTAGTTTCCCCGTTTTTTCATCTTTTATTAAATCGCTTTCTTTATAAAAAGCTTCACATTTCCAACAATAAAGTCCTTTGTATTTTCATTTGTATACATATCAATTTTGTTTTGCTTTTAGATAAAATTTTTCTACTGCTTTTTTGTGTCTTTTTTCTGTAGTCCTTATAAAATCATTGAAAGATATTTTTAAATTTTCCCAGGTTTTCCTCCAAATGCTAGCCATATAATCAGTGTAAGCTTGCACAAGTTCCAAAGGAATATCTTCGAGTTTTCAGTTTAAATAGTCTTCAAGTAATTTTTCTAGACCCTTTTCTTTTATGAATTGGTATAGTTTTTTAATATCTTCGTAATTCTTCAAATTTTCTTCGGATTTTCTTCAGAGATTTTCTTTCTCATCAGAATTTCTTCAGAACTTCTTCAGAATTTCTAACTTACTTTTAGCAGCTTCTACAGTTTTTTGACTATTTTCGTCTGTTCAGGTTACAAAATATGTATTAAATCATAATAATCTATAAAATCTGGCTAGTATGTCAGCAGTAAAAGTTGAATAAGTATGGCCTATATGGGGTTTATCATTTATGTAGTAGATTGGAGTAGTTATATAAATATTGTTTGTTTTGTCCATTTAGAAAAAGTTAAGATATAAATTCTATATTTTAATATATATAAATTTTTTCATTTTTTGCAATTTTTAAAAAATGTTATCGTATAATATAATGCTTTTATATCTTAAAATCAAAACAAAAATGAAAAAAATTAAAATGTTTAAAACTTTTGGATTGGGTATCATTTTATTGAGTTTATTTAATGTTGTCTCTGCTCAGCAAAGTCAGGCACAAGGATGATTTTTTAATCCTACAACACAATATAAGCCTAATGTCCCAGGACCTGAAAATTTAGCTGGTGAAGGGTTGCTTTTAGGTATAAAAAACTTTATAAATTATGTATTAGGTCTTTTAGCAGTAATAGCGTTGGTGGTTTTGTTATGGTGAGGTTTTCAAATGGTAACTGCGGCAGGTGATGATAATAAATATAAAAAGTGATTTACAATTTTGAAACAAGCTGGTATAGGTTTGATATTGATTGGTTTAGCATGGTTGATAGTTAGTTTCTTCTTCTATATTGTTGGTATAATGGTTGGTGGATAAATTTGGGGATTAAAATTTAATTTTAGATTTTAAATAAAGTTGGAATGAAAAAGAAGAGATTAATTTTTTTATTTTTTATTTTTATTGTCTTTATTATGTTTAGTTATTTTGGGTATATATTTGAAAGATGATATATTTCAGATTGATCTATAATTGATTTAAAAGGAAATCCGGAGGATCGGCAAATGTTAAGAGTAAATAATAAGATTTATTTAAAATTAAAAGAATATCGAGAGACTGGAGATTCTATAGAAGTAGTTTCCCCTTATAAATTATGAAATTATATAATTGATTTTTGAAGGTTTAAGATTTATAAGATTGAGTGTAGAGTAGAAAGTTGTGATTTAAAATTGCCTGATGGAAGTGTAGCTGTGTGTAATTGTGCTTTTCGTCATTGTAGGTTTAAAGAGGTATTTTAGATTTTAAATAAAGTTGGAATGAAAAAGAAATGATTTTCTTTATTTTTGTTTTTCGGTATTGTGTGAGTAAGTAGTTTTTTATTGTTTTTTAAATTTATGAATAAAGAGAATAAAATTAGTAGAAAGAATAAAATTTTGGTACCTATAAATTATGTTGATGGTGATAAGCCATCTCTTATTTGGAAGAATAGGAGAAAGATAAATATTAATATTTCTAGTATAACTGGTGATAAAGAAATTTTAAATTGTGTTAAGATATTTGTGTGAAATATAAGATATCATATATCTTGAGAGGAGGTTTTTGATATGGAAGTTAATAATGTATGTAAAAAAGAATTAATAATGATTGACTCTTTATGAAAGAAAATAGAAATATTTCCTTATGGGACAGAAAGATTTCCTTTTACAAAAATTAGAGATTCTAAGATCTGATTTACTGGAAGACAGTTATGTTTTCATCCTTTACTTATTTTTTATTTCAAAGATAATCCCAACAAAAAAGTTTATATTAATTTTACTTGAAGTGATGTATGTACAAATGAAGAATTTAGTTTACAAAAAATTGATGATATTTATTGGAAAAGTAAAAAATATCTTTTTTATAAGTGAAAGAAAATTAATTGAGTTGATCCTAATAAAGCTGAAATAATTGAATTATCTTGGATTTCTAAAGATTGAAAAATAGAGAAATTAGATGAAAAAGTAGTTAAATATAATTGAAAAATTTTTATTCAATGATGAAAATATATTTTAGATGAAAAAAATTTAAAAAAAATTTGAAACTATTTGTTGGATAATAGAACTTTACTTTGGTTAGATTTTTATAGTTGGGGAACTAAAACAGTAATATGTAGGATTTGATGAGCTTATTATTCTGACAAAAATTATAATTTAGTTAAAAAGTTTAAAGTTTTTAATGATAAATATGCTACTGATGGAAAAGTTATTTTGTATAAGTGGAAGAAGATATTAGATTCAGATCCGTCTACTTTTGTTATAATAAAAGATTGAGTTGCAAAAGATAAGTGGAATCGATATGAATGGGGTGAGAAGAAAGGTTATCATTTAAGTTGATGAAAAGAATATTATGATAGTAAGCTAATAAAAGATGTTGATTTACAAACTTTTCAGGTGTTAAATAAATATTATGCAAAAGATAAAGAAAGAGTTTATTTTAAAGGGCAACCGGTATATAATGCAGATTCTAAAAGTTTTAAAGTTATTGAATGAGTTTATTGAAAAGATAAAAATTATGTATTTTTAGAGTGAGGACCTATTTTTTGAGCAGATTCAAAAACATTTAAAATTTTATGATGATGATACGCTAAAGATAGGAATAAAATATACTATTCTCGTACACCGGTTAAATGAGCTGACATTAGAAGTTTTGAGGTTTTAACTTGAGATAAATGTAAAAACGAAAAAGATCTAGTTTATATGTGAGAGGATTGAATTCCTGTTATAGAATGAGATTTTTTTGAAAGATTGATGTGAAATAAAAAAATAAAATATACTTATTACGGAAAAGATAAAAATAATGTTTATTTTCAATGACAGATTATAAAAGGAGCTGATCCTGCTACTTTTATAATTATTTGTGTACCTTGGGCAAAGGATAAAAAATATGTTTATCGTGATAATAAAATTTTCTCAGGGGCAGATCCTAAAACATTTAAAGTTTTATGATGATGATATGTCAAAGACAAGAGTAAAGTATGGTGGAATATGTATTTGATAACAGGAGCAGATAGTAAAAGTTTTGAATATTTATGATGATGATATGCTAAAGATAGAAATAAAGTTTATTATATTTGAGATGAAATAAGATGAGTAGATGTGCAAACTTTTAAAGTAACTAATCCTAAAAAAGCCTTAGCAGAAGATAATAATTGTATTTATGAAAAAGGAAGATGTATAAGAAAGAAAAGAGTAAATAGTAATATAATTAATTTTTATGAAAAAGACGATTCTTTTGATGATGTTGAGCTTCGCAAACCAGTGATATATTTATATCCTACCAAGAAACAATTAGTAGAGGTAAAACTTTATTTATCATGACAGATGATAGCAAGTTATCCTGATTATAATAGCGGAATTAATTGATGGAAGGTGATGGCGTATCCTAGTTGAAAATTAATTTGGAGTGGAAGAAAGTATGATTATTTATTCCGGGAATGAAATATAAAATATAATTTTAGTTTTAAAGAGTGATTTGTAGTTAGATGAGAGGAAATAAAAAGTTTTTTTGAAAAAATTTTGCCGCAGTTGTGATTGACGGGTAGTGAAGTAAATGAATTTATAGTATACTGGTATCCAAAAATGAAAAGCAGTAGATATAATTTGGTATATTTTCTAACAGAAGAGGAAATAGAAAGAATTGCTAAATTGGAAGTAAATCCTAAACCAGATAGTGTTTTAAGAGTTTTTATGATTCGGAAACCGATAGATAGAAAGGTTGATATTAGACCACAGAAAATTAAAACCTTTGAAAGAAAATGATTTGTAGTAGTAGAATGGTGAGGAGCTGAAGTTAGATAAAAATTTTTGATAAAGGATAACAGAACAAATGCGATTTTGTTTATTTGAAAAGTTGTTAATCTGAAGTTTTAATGAAAAAAATTTCTATTTGAAAAATTGTAGAATTTTGTTAATTTTATATTTAAGTTTATATTTAGAAATAGTTTTTGATGAGTTGTTTAGCAATTTTTTTGGATAGATTATCTGCAAGATGTATAAAATTGTCTTTGATAAAATTTTATTATTTTGTTTTGTTTTCTTTAAAAGATATTTCTTTTTTTAACAAATCTGATTATAGCTGTCTTTCAAATATTCAAATAATTCAAAAAATTTTGGATTGACAAAAGGATCTTTTTGAAGTAATTGTAAATAGATATTCTGATAAGATTTTTAGATATTTTTATTATCAATTTAATTTTGAAAAGGATATAGCAGAAGAATTAGTCCAGGAAGTATTTCTGAAAGTTTGGCAAAATTTAAATAAGTTTGATTTAACTAAAAAATTTGAAACTTGGTTATTTTCTATTGCCCATAATTTAGCAATTGATCGGATAAAAACTTGAAAAATATGAACAGAAACAAAATTACAATTAAATAATGAGGCTCTAGAATTTGATAATCATGACGAGTATAAATATAAACTCCAGCTTTTGAAGATACTTTTAGAAAGGCTTGATTATAGATATAGAGAAGTATTGATTTTATATTATTTTGATTGAAAATCTTATGATGAGATAGCAGAGATTTTAGATACAACTAAAAATACTGTCTGAAGTTGGATAAAAAGAGCAAAAGATAA
>JAMOTU010000168.1 GCA_027062165.1 Candidatus Altimarinota bacterium | reverse complement strand
TTAAATTTATTCATTTCTTCATATGGCATTTTTTTTACAGAAGTTACATCTGCCAATATAGATCAATATTTCAAATAAGGTCATATTTCATTTATTACTCTTTTCGTATTTCAAATAGTAACAGAAATAACAATTATATCTGCCTCCTTAACAGCATCGACATTATTCGTTGTAAATTTAACATCTAACTCTTTTGCTGTCTGTTCTCATTTAATTTGATTTCTTCCAGTTATCCAAACATCAAGATCAACATTATATTTTTTTGAAAATTCTTTAAATTGTTTAGCTAACCATTTTCCAAATCATGAAGTTCATCACAAAATAGCTATTTTCATATCTTATCCAAAAAATAATGTCATAAAAATGTCTTTCAATGATTTAAATCTATCAGGATAAAAAATCAATTCTCATATTAGCCAAACTCATTTAATCATCACTAAAAATATTACAAAAGCTATACCCCATATAAAAAGATAAGGAATATACTTAAAACTTCTTTTAAGAATTACTTCAAAAATTCCTAAAATACCAGTCAACACGGCAGGTCTTCCAAATAGTAATATAGAAATTTCTTTAGTAAAATAATTTTTAATTCCTCTAAACTGAAGATAGCCTAATACAAAAATAGCTGCCAAAAATATAAAAATACCAACAAAAATACCAAGAAAGTATATAGAAACAAATCAAGCAAAATTAACAACATCAAAGAAAGCAGTAGGCTTAGAAGCTACAGCTACAGCGAAAAAGAATGCAGAAAGCAAAAGATAGGAGATAATGTTCGAAGAATTCTGAAAAGAAATATAATCTGGAGAGAATTTATTATAACTTCAATTCTCTATATTTATCTCTTCGGACCTCTCCTCTCTCTTCAGACCTCCCTTACCCTCTCCCTCTATAATCTTTCTAAAAGCCAAAAATCAACCATAAAGTGCTAATATTATCAAAGTTAAAACTCACAAATCGGTTTTATTATCAACAAATACTAAAAATGCTCCCATACCAGATGTCAACCATAATAATAACAAAAACCATCATAACAAAAATAAACTTTGTTTAATATTATCGTTAATTTTGGAATCACCATTATTTAGTTTATCTATAATATTCAAAACTTCTCGCACAAGAGCTAATCAAAAAATTAAAACAAAGATTCCACTTAAAAAATTCATTTCTACAGCCCAAGTATCAGGAGCTATCCAAAATTTATCATAAAAAGGAACAAATAACGAAAACCAATACGTAATATAAGCTAACCAAAGATAAGGAGTTGTATTCATACCAGGCTCATTCCAATAAAATCAATGATTAAGTGCCCACATTTTTGGATAAAACATATAAGCGTGATTAGCATCCCAAGCTGTAGGATAAGGAATCCAACTCATCAAAAATCAATAATTTAAATACATCAAAGAAAAAGTTAATAATAATATAACAAAAATTACATATAAAGCTGACTTTTCATTATAATCAAATCATTTATTCAAAACCTCTTCTATAATCCTTAAATTTACTTTTAGATAATCTCTTTTAAAGTAAATCAACCAAATAGCTACAATCAACAAAACCCAACTTATTAAAGGATGCAAAATATTTAATAAAATCAATAAATAGTTCAATAACAAAAATACAGACAATCCAATTCAAAAGTTGGTAACTACTCAAAAAATATCTACAGTTGGCAATTTTAAAAATCTTTCTTTAATCCAAGTTCAGATTAAAAGTAAAAATGTAATAAAAATTATAATTATTACAAACATCAATAAGCTATTTATAAACCACATAAATAATCAAGAACCTATTATCTCTCACTTAAATTTAATATAAAGCACTCAAAACACAAACAACATCAAATACAAAGTACCAACAAACCGAATAATTTTTCTATTAACTGAAGAATTAAAAACAAAATATAAAAACAACGCAGTTAAAAAACTAATCAAAATATTATTAACCATAACTTTCCAAACTAACCCGGATTTTAACATTTCATAATAATAAGGATGCTGTTGCATATACTCAGGAACTATTTTAAAAATACCTAATATAACAACTAATGCCACTAGAATAGCAAACACTGTACTTATTATTTTCTTAAACATTAAAATAAAATATTAAAAAATAAAAATAGTTTATAATGCCTTTAATTTTTTCAACTCTACCTCTAATTTTAAAATCTTCTTTTCTACTTCTTCCATCTTTTTTCTTTTTTGCTCTACCACTTTTTTTGGTGCATTTTTTAAGAATTCTTCATTAGATAAAATATTTTTTAATGTTTGTAAAAATTGTTTTTCTTCTTTCAACTTTTTTTCTAGTATTTCTATCTGCTCTGATTTAGATAACTTCTTATTACCTTTTAATCAAAGTTTTATATCATAAACTACACTAACATCATATCATTCGAATATACTTTCACTTTTTCAACTATCTAGCAAAACATTATCAGCCTTTATTAAAGTTTTCAATAAGTTAATATTATTTGACAAAAATTTTATATAATCTTCATTAGCTTGTATTACTACATCTACAGTTTCATGAGGTTTTAATCATAATTTATTTCTAAGCTTTCTAAACTCACCTACTAAATCAATAAATAAATTAATTTTTACAGATTTTTGTAATCATCATATTGGCTTAGGATAATCTTGAATAATTAAATCTCAATCAAAACCTACCAAATGCCATAATTTTTCTGTTACAAAAGGAGCAAAAGGATGCAAAAGTTTATAAATAGTTCCTAGTACATATACTAAAATTTTTAAAGTTAATTCACTCTTTTCTATTTTTGAAATTTCTATAAACCAATCACAATAAAGTGACCAAGCAAAATCTACAATTTTATTAATAGCTTCTCAAAGCATAAATTTATCCATATATTTTTCTACCTGATTTATCAATTCATCAAGTTCTGCTAAAATCCATTTATCAAACTCTCCAAGTTCTTCGACGTTGTTTTTTATATCTTCATAAAGTAAATCATATTCAAATTTTATATTTCATTCTTGATTTACATTTAAGTATACAAACCTTGAAGCATTCCAAAGCTTATTCAAAAATTTCCAGTTTCCTTCCACCTTTTCATCAGAATATTTTATATCATTACCTGGTGTTACTCATCTAACAAGTGCTAATCTTAGACTGTCAGCACCATATTTTTCTATTACTTTCAATGGATCTACTACATTTCATTTGCTCTTTGACATCTTTTCTCCTTTTGCATCTCTTACTAATCCATGAAGATAAACATTTTTAAAAGGTTCTTCATTCATATTTGCAAATCACATCATCATCATTCTTGCAACTCGGAAAAACAATATATCATATCCTGTCTCTAACACATCATTAGGATAATATTCCTTAAGATCATCAGTATTTTCAGGCCATCACAAAACACTAAACGGCCAAAGTGCTGATGAAAACCAAGTATCCAAAACATCTTCCTCTTGGTGCAAATCTTTATCTCAACATTCCTGACAAATTAAAGTAAATCTATATTTATCTCCAACTTTTTCTATCAAATAACTATTCTCTAGAATATCTACAAGTTTTTCTCAAGCTTTTATTAAATTTTTTTCATTCTCTAAATCAAAAATACTTTCTATTTTTTTAATTTCACTACTTAACTTATTTTTTGTTTTTTCATCAATAGATAACTCTTGAAGCATTTGCCTGTAAACTTTCAAATAAACATCTACTACTCTACCTTCTTGAGGAGTCAAAGAAGGTGTAGTTAATAATTTTATTAATTCTTCTATATTAAATGGATTTTTCAATCTACTATCTGCAATTAAATTGAATATAATCAAGGACAAAATTATATCAGACTTTTGATCAACATCTAACCAATTATTTAAAATCTGCTGATCATCAAAAACATTAATATGACCTTTCTTACAAGTCCAAACAGGAATTCTATGTCACCACCGAAGTTGTCTAGAAATACACCAAGGTCTAATATTTTCCAACCAATCAAAGAAAGTTTTATTAAATCTTTCAGGCAATATCTTAGTATCGCCTTTCTTAACAGCTTCTATAGATTTTTGAGCAAATTCTTTAACATCTACAAACCATTGTTTAGAAACCATAGGCTGAACTATAGTTCAGCATCTATCACAATGAGGCACATTATGTTCATAATCTTCTATCTTTTCTAAATTACCTATTTCGTCTAATACTTGAATAAGGTTATCAAAAACTTCTTCTACTGGTTTTCATACCAAAAAATCAGGAGCTAATTCTGTAAATTTTCATTCCCAGTCTATCGCAAATCTATCCATAGGCAATCAATGTTTTTTTCCTATCTCAAAATCATCTGGATCATGAGTAGGCGTAATTTTTAAAGCTCCTGTTCCAAATGCAGGATCTACTTCTTCATCAGCAATCACTGGAATAGGTCTATTTACTATTGGAATATATACATTTTTTCAAATCCATTTTTTATATCTTTTATCTCTTGGATTAACAGCAATAGCTACATCTGCAAAAATAGTCTCTGGTCTAGTAGTTGCAACAGTTATTGCTTGTCATTTACCTTCAACAAAGTATTTGATATAATAAAGTTTTCCTTTTTCTGGGATATATTTAACTTCAATATCAGAAAGAACAGTCTGACATCTAGGACACCAGTTAACAATATATTCTCATTGATAAATTTTTCATTTTTTATATAAATTTGAAAAAGATTTTCTAACTGCTCTCGAAAGTCTCTCTGAAAGTGTAAATTGTTCTCTAGACCAATCACAAGAAGCTCACATTTTCTTAATTTGAGAAATTATAGTTGATCTAGAAAATCTAACCCATTCCCAAACTTTTTCTAAAAATTTTTCTCTACCTAAATCATGTCTAGTTTTTCACTCTTCTTTCGCCAATTTTTTTTCTACTACTACTTGAGTAGCTATTCACGCATGATCTGTTCACGGAATCCACAAAGTTTTTTTTCATTTCATACGAGCATATCTTACCATAGCATCCTCAATAGAAAGCATCAAAGCATGTCATAGATGAAGAACTCCTGTAACATTAGGAGGAGGCATTGATATCATAAATCTATCTTTAAGTTTTCATTTTATCTCTTCCAATTTTTCTGGAGAAAAATATCCCTTTTGATTCCACTCTTCATATATTTGTTCTTCAAAGTCATGGTTATACTTTTTAGGAAACTTTTTTTCAGTCATTGATAGTAGTAATATTATATTGTAAA
>JAMOTU010000167.1 GCA_027062165.1 Candidatus Altimarinota bacterium | reverse complement strand
ATATATTTATAATAGACAGCTGGAATAACAATAAAATAGCATCAATACCTGAAAATACTATTAATAAACTAGGTAAAATTATTTATCTAAAAAAAAGTAACTCATTTTTTATTTGAGGAACTAGTGGTGCTATAATCTGATTAATAAACCAACAAATACCTTGAAAATTTATAAATCTAAATAATTTAACAAATATAAAAGGATATATAACTAATTTAATTGGTAACTGACTATATGTTCGAACAAACAAAAATATATATAATATAACAAAATGAGGTATAGACAATGTTACAGCTACAAATTGATTCCCTAAAAACATTGGTCTATTGTTTAAATATGGCAAAATAAACAAACTTTATATAAATAGCGAAAACCCAAAAGATATAAATGAATGAAAACTTATATATAAATATGAAAACATAATAGGCTCACAAACTAGATTTAAATGACCGGTAAGTATATATATATTAAAATCAGATTTATTAAAAAAACTAAAAGCAAATTTTTTATCAGGATTCAGCGATATAAAAATAGATACTATAAACTGATCAATTCTTGCCTGGTCTAAAAAAGACCATTCGTTGTATCAATTCCGAAGACCTATACCTACAAAAAAAATATTAAATGCTCGTATAATACCATTACTCTCAAATCCTCCAGGCCTTGAAAGATTATCAGAAAACGTTAAAATTTTCGTATTTGGCACTAAAAGTCTATATTGAAATAGAATTTATTTATTTGATGCAAATAAAAAACAACTAATTATATACAAAAGTATATGACGAAAATCAAATGATGCCAATCGATATACATACAAACTTATCTATGAATTAAGTATAGATTTAAATAATCTTGATATAGCTAGTGTAGATGTAAAATTAGAAAGAAAACCAATATTATATGTTTTAACAAAAGACTGAAATATATATCAACTTAATCTTTGACTTTTTATAGATAGTTTACAAAAATAACCATGGAAAATATACAACATTTAATAAACCAATCTGGAGACTTGTTGGACAAATTATCATTTTTTTTAAGTTGATTTTTAATTTTACTTTGGATATGGGGAATTATATGGATTGCTAAAGATATACAAGAAAGAACTGATTCACTTTTAAAAGAGATAATATTTATCCTACTATTTGGAATTTTATGACCTATATGATGGCTATTTTATATAGCTTTAAGACCAGCTTGATATAAACGAGATAAAAATTGATGGAGAGAAGCTATCTTAGCTCAAGTTATACAATGTCCGGAATGTTGAGAATTTAACCCTAAAGAAAATAATTATTGTTTAAACTGTTGAACAAAACTTAAAATAAAATGTAAAGAATGTCAAAGAGAATTCCCTTATGATTACGAATTTTGTCCTTATTGCTGAGCACCTAAAATTGATTAATAAGGAGATATCTGATGATTTCTGATGATAAGACCTGATGATAGAGTTTTTATTCAGATATTCTTTAAACTTTTTCTTTGGAACCTCTTCGGATTTCTTCAAATTTCTTAATTTTATATCTTTCTCAAAATATCTATAAATTTTACCGTCAACTCATCTATAATTTTTTGTAGTTTCTCTAAAATTAACTTTTTCTTGTTTCTTCTTAAAGAAGGTTTTAAAAGATACTCTATTTCTTGTTCTTCTGATATTCTGAAAAAACTTACATCATTAAGATCACTTACTCCCTTAAAGGTAAAAATAGGAAAAGAAAAAAAATTTGTAATATTTGCTACCCAAAAACTTTCTAAATCATAGATATTTCAAAAATCATAGATTATAGAGCTATGTGCTCCTATTTTTATTTTTGTCACAATATTTGTCAGCATATCAGAAATTCAAAACTGCTCTGCTAACTTTTCAACATATCTATATTTAACGCCATCAAAAATTTTTTGTCAATCTGAAAAAAAAGCCCTATTTATCAAGTAAATCCTTCATAACTGACTTTTTTCTTTACCGCCTGCCAATCCCCAATGAACAACAAGATCATATTTATTTTTTGTTAAAACTTTCATAAGTTTATATCAAAAATTCCAACCTTTATTCTCATTTAATACTTCAATTTGAAAATCAGATAATAATTTTTTATCCACTAAATCCCAATTAAGTTCTTGTTTATAATTTAACACTAATAATTTCATTCTTCCAAAGCTTTAATTTGATCTCTTAAAACAGCAGCTTTTTCAAACTCCCAATTAGCAATTGCTTTATCTAGTTCTTCTTTCAACTTTTTCAGCATTATCTCTTTTTCCTTCTTTGTTAATTTCTTCAATTTTTTAACTTTTCATTTTTTAACAATCTGTGGTTGAAAAGCTAAATTCTCATCTGTTTTTACTACTTCTAACGGTTTAATATTAGATATAGCTTTCTCAGGAATTATTCAATGTTTTTTATTAAACTCATCTTGAATATGTCTCCTACGCCATGTCTCCCGCAAAGCCTTTATAATAGAACCTGTAAAATTATCAGCATAAAGCACTACCTCTGAATCAGGATTTCTTGCAGCACGTCCTATAATCTGTATCAACGAAGTAGTAGATCTTAAAAATCACTCCTTATCAGCATCTAAAATGGCAATAAATGTAACTTCTGGTAAATCAATACCTTCTCTTAAAAGATTTACTCATACCAAAATATCTATCTCTCAAGATTTTAATTTTTTAATAATTTCCCATCTATCAATAGTATCTATTTCACTATGAAGATAATAAGCTTTATATCAACGAGCAACAAAAAAATTTGTAATTTCTTCAGCTGATCTTTTTGTAAGAGTTAGTATTAAAATCCTACCTCCTTTTTGAATATGTTGATTTATCTTTGAAAACAAATGATCTATGAAAGGCGGGACTTGCTTTCCTTTTTCTATCTGAGAAACATTTAAAAATTCTTTAAGATTTGAATATTTATCTAACATAGTTAATTTAAAAGATGTCTTAAATAATCATTAATATTCAGTCACGATCTTTTAGCATTAATTAATAATTTTTCATATAAATCTTTATGAATTTGAAAAGGAATATAATCAACTTTTTCAGATTTCTCTAACAACTTATTTATTGAAGAATACTCTTTATCATCAACTTGAATATATACATCCTTCTCTAAAAAATGCTTTTCCCATTCATCTAAAGGCTGATTCATAGACAAATCTAATTTTATTTTTTTCATATTTTAATCTTTATTAAAGATATTAAAGTTTTTAAAAACATAAAAATTTTTATTTTAACTTTGTATTTCCTAACCCAAAACGCTGTTATTAAAAATATACAATCACTCTCTTCCTTACAATTAGAAAACGGAACTAAAACAGGATAATTTTTATATAACATTAAAAATCCTTTCTGATTTTTGTGATTTTTGCTTTCTATATTAACTATAAAAACATTTTCCCCTTTTTCAATAATTTCTTTAATTTCTTCTAAATCAATTCATCTTCATTTCAACAAAATCTCAGCTTTATAATCAGAATATTTTATTTTTGTCATATTATTTTCTTTTAATCCATTCTCGTAAAACTTGTTTTGCTTTGTCTAGCTGAGTATCTATATGCTCTTTAGAAAATTTATCTTTATCAAACTTTACAAAAATATCCGGCTTTAATCATTTTCCAGGTAAAATACTATCTCCTGAACACACGCTTTCCCGATTAGGTGTAAACCGCTTTCAAATAGTATATTTTAACGATGAACCATCATTAAATTGTTTCATAGTTTGAATAGTACATTTCCCAAAAGTATCTGTTCATACAAGTTTAGCTCAAATATCTTCCTTTAAAGCTGCACTTATAATTTCTGCTGCTGAAGCAGTTAATTTATCTACTAAAACCACTATTGGATATCCTTGAAAATCTCCATATCAATAAGATTTATAATCCTCTTCAGGATAAACACGATATTTTGTCCTAACTATTACCTTTCATCTTGGAATAAAGTGAGAAGCTATTTCAACTGCCTTATCCAAAAATCATCCTCCATTACCTCTTAAATCCAAAATTAATCCCTTAACTTCTTGCTTTTTTAAAACATTTAAAGCTCTTTCTAAAGCATCTTCTGTATCCTCTCAAATAATACTAATATTAATATATCATACTTTTATTCACCCTGTCAAAGTATAAACTTCATATGTAACAGAAGGCACAACTATCTTTTCTCTTTTTATTTTAACATCAAATACTTTATTTTCGGATGGTCTATATATAGTAAGAGTAACAGTTGTACCCGCTGGTCAACGTATTTTAGAAACAGCTTCAGCTAAGGACATATCTTTAGTAGGCTCTCAATTTATTTTTATTATTATATCTAGAGGTTTTAATCAAGCTTTGTATGCTGGATAACCTTTTAAAACTTGCTCTATCATTACTCATTCTTCTACTTTTGTAACAACTGCTCATATTCCTTCAAAATCTTGTGTTCATTTAAGTTCTTTTTGAAAATTACTATTTTCTTGTTTCGTGAGATATACAGTAAACGGATCTCATATAGCAGATACAAATCATTTAATAGCATCTTCTTTCATTTTATCAAAATCTAACATTTTAGGATCATAGAATTGATTTTGTAATATCATCCATACTCTATCAAGCTTATCCCATTTAGAAGCTACTTGTAAAGGCAAAGTTAAAATCTCTTTTTTAATTTTATCTATTAATCACTCTTGAATATCTCACGATCATATTTTGATAGTCTGATGAGTATAAATCCAGTTGTAATAATATTTATTTGCATAAAAAAATATAAAACTTCATACAAAAATAGAAAAAATTATCCCTAAAATAAATCCTAATATAAAATACAGTCTACCTTTCATCCCTTTCATCTAAACCAGCTTATAACTATTTAAAATTGATTTAAGAATAAAGATATTTATATTAAATTCAACCCAAACAAAAATTTATAACTTAATATAGCTTTTATATGATACTAAATTTTGATAATTTAAAAAAAACCAAAAAACATTTCGATTTTCTAAAAGAAAAACTAAAAACTGACAAATTTTTTCTAGTAGGTGGTGTTATAAGAGACCTTCTTTTAAATATTGCTGAAGAACCTATAAAAGATATAGATTTAACAATGCCAGGAAATCCACATCAAATATACAAAAATATAGACAAATCTGACATTCATATATTCAAAACTGACAAATTTGGAACTATTACAATTTTACCTGAAGACAAATCTTGTAAATACGAACTTACTCCACTGCGTGAAGAAGGTCAATATCTAGACTTTCGCCATCCAGAAGAGATAAAATGGACTACTGACCTTATAAAAGATAGCATTAGAAGAGATTTTACAATCAATAGCATATACCTTACTTTTTTATCTGAAAAAATAGATATTAGAAACTATCAAC
>JAMOTU010000166.1 GCA_027062165.1 Candidatus Altimarinota bacterium | reverse complement strand
TGAACAGTTCTAAGGTCAGCTCATTTTTTAAGTAAAGTAGTAGCAAAGCTATGTCTAAGTGTATGAGGAGTTACCCTTTTATTTATTCAAACCAACTTAGCATAGTGACTAATTATATTTCTTATAGCCATCCTTGATATAGGTTTTCAAGGATTATTTTTAGATAAACTAATTATTACATAAGGATAATCATCATTTCTCATTTCTAAAAACTTTTTCAAATATTCTTTAGCCTTTTTAGTCATAAATACAGCTCTAACTTTTTGACCTTTTCCTACTACCCAAAATTGTTTAGTATCAAATTTAATATTATCTTTTTTTAGATTTATCAATTCTGACACTCTTAGTCAAGATCAATATAATATGTGCAATACAGCCAAATCTCTATATTTTTTCAATTCATTTTTTTCATACAACAAAGGAGCATTCAACAAGCTTTCTATTTCATTTTCAGATAAAAAATTAATTTCCCTAGGAGGAGTTTTAGCTAGTTCTATTTTCTCTGGATGAATAACTTCAAAATCATTCTTTAACAAAAATTTCAACAATGCTCTAATAGCAGTAATATGATAATTGATAGTTTTTATACTTAGACCCAAATCATTTAAAAATCTTCTAAAATTCAAAATCAAAAAAGGAGATATCTCACTTATAGAGATATCTCCCGAAAACTCTAAAAATCTATTTAAATAGTGAGAGTAATTTTCTATAGTCTTAAATGATGCATTTTTTTCATATTTTAAATACTTTAGATACAAATCAATAGACTTAGATAAACTAATTTCATTCTGCATTCATCAACTTCTTAGCTTTATCTAAATATTTTTGCAATTTATCAATAGTATTTTTAGATATATTTTCTCAATTTTCAAGCTTTTCTAAATACTTCTTTGACAACAAATATGCAGCTAAAAGATATTTTTTTATTCTTTTCCTTTCCGAAGGGTTTATATTTTTAGTTTTTATAAACTTTTTATACATTTTTTTAGCTGAAATTCTAATACTTTCAAGTTTTGATTTTATATCATCTTTACTTCAATCAATATCTTCACTATCTTGTTCTAAATTTACATTTTCCTCACTTTCTTCGACATTATTAAAATCTTTAACCTGAGAGATATTATCTCCAGTATCAATTCATTTGGATTCATCATTGTCAACATTTTTATTGTCTTCTTTTTTTTCTGGAGCCTTATGAATCCCTTTTGCTACATCTTCATTTACGGCTACTACTTCAGGATTGTCATCAATGGTATCACTTCAAGCATACATAATTTTCCAAACAAAAAATGCTCCAACGCCAATAATTACTAAAAATAAAGAAAACAATAAATATTTAATTATTCCTAATCCAGAACTACTCTTTGTCTTTACAACTTGTTCACTAATATCTTTAGTTTCTAATTCTTTTTTAACTTCCTCTTTTTCCAAATTATCTACTTTATCTTCTAAATTTGCTGTTAAAGTATCTATATCTAATCCTTTATTATCTGTATTATCAATATTTTCTTGATCCACAATTTGAGATAAATCTACACCATCTTCTTTTTCTGAATTATCAACTTTTTCAACACTATTTTCAACATTATCTGTAGATTCTTCATCATCAAATTGAATTGTAAGAGATTCTTTTTTCATCTGTAACTCTTTTTCACTTTTTTGTGCTTCTTCTTCACTTTGTTGAATAGATTGTTCGTCTTCATCTAATTCATCGAGATCTATACTTGTGTCATCTGATGTTTTTATATCGTCTACCTTTTTCTCCTCATTAATATTACTATTATCTTCCTTGTCAACCTCTTCATCAATTTGTACCATAGACTCTTCAATTTGATCAGCCACTGGTTCTTCAAGTGTAATTTTTGAATCTTCTGATTCTAAATTGGAATTATTTTCATCTAAATTTAAATTGTCTTCTGTTTTAACATTCTCATTTGTATCCTCTGCTAAATCTATATTAACATCCATCAAGCTATCAGAAGCTATAGTTTCATTGGTTGTGTCCTCTTCTTTTTTTTGAATTTCATTATTATCTAAATCTATATTATTTAAATTTTCATTATCTAAATCTTCCTTTAAATCTTGTTCACTTTTTTCTTCTACAAACTCTTCATTTTTATTTTCAGGTTCTTTGTTATCTTCTTGAAGATCTGAATCGGAGTCAATATTTAACTCTTCCAAATTTTCTTCTTTCTCAGATTTTTCATTTTCTTCGCTATCTTCTAAGTTAATATCAAGATCTATATTTAGATCATCTGAAACTTCTGTAGTAAAACTTTCTTCATCTTTATCTTTTTTTTCTTCCTGATTTACACTTTCTTGATTATTTTTTATTTCATTTACATCAGGCAACGACAAATCAATATTTAAATCAAGATCTACTTCCTCACTATTATTTGCTTGATCATCTGTCGCAACTTGTTGATTATTTTTTTTTAGTTCAGCCATCTTATTTTTATTTTTGTTAAAAAATAAATTTTTGTTTTTGTTTTGTTATTTTATATTATAACAAACCTATCTAATTTTGTCAAATTTTTTAATATGAAATTCATTTTTGTAATATTTTCTCAAGATAAACATTCACTTCTTCTTTTTTCTCATCTAACATATTATTAATTTTTTGTATTAAATAATTCTTTTTCCAATAATCATTAAGTTTACTCATCTGCTCAAAAAATTTCATTTTGACTTCTTGATATTTTTCATTAACAGGAATAAAAATATAATTTTTAAATTTCGATAAATCTATATCTGAAAGCTCATCTTTATTAAAATCTCACAAAAGTAACTTAACCTTTTCAATAGTAATTATGTCGTTATTTTTTAAAATAATATTATTTAATTTAACTTTTCGAAAAGAAATTTTAGCTATTATATTAGATTGTTGCCATGCGCTAAGCTGACTTTTAATATAATCTGAAAATTTCTGCTTATATAAATTTATTTCTCTTATATCTTCTATTTTAAAACTTTTAATAATTTTATAAATATTTTCTCCTACATAATTTAAAAATTGATTAAAATCCAATTTTTTTAAAACTTTATCTTTGGTAAAAATAACAGCCTCCTTTCATTTTATAAAAAATTTATCCCCTGCTAAATTCTTTCCTTCTATAAGATGATCATCAGAGTAAACCAAAGTTTTATCATCTCTGGAGACAAATCACGCAGTACCTCTTATAATCAAAATACCATCTGGAGTTTTAACATTAAATCATTCATCATTTGTAATAAGTTTAATAACTCTAAACCGAATATTACCTTCTGTAATAGAAATTTTAGTTTTTGAATTAGGTAAATCATTTAAATTTTTTAATACCTTATCCAAAGTTAATTTAGTTTTAGGAAAAATTCTTATAATACTTCAATCCCATAGATACAAGGTAAGATAAGTTTTTAAATTTTTAGTCCTAGATGTAAAGATAATAGTATCTCCTGTTCCTAATCAACAAAACTTTGTATAATTTTTTACTTCCCATAATCTATATCTAACTTTTTTTTTATCTCACAAAATATAAACTGAAGCCAATTGTTTCCTCAAAACTTCATCTGAATCATTCTTAAATATCTTCAAACAATTCTGCTGGTTTAAAAAAAATTTTTTAATATCTATATCTTGCTGAGGTTGAGGAATAAGAGCATATACAAAAAGAAAAAAATTTATTATTCAAATAAAAATAACAATAAATTTTACAAACTTACTATTATATCTAGACAAATACAATCAAATAAAGGTTGAAATTATAAAAAAAATTATAAAATTTAAAGACACACCTAAACTCCAAAAAAAGATTGCTACTATTAAATACAAAACCAACAAATACAAGTAAGATTTTAATTTCATTTTTATAAACTATGAATAATAAAAAACTTTTTCTACGTTTAATAAGACCATTTATACACTTTATAATAATAAACTTTACGTTTTATATTGTATTTTTAATTCGCCAAAAAACTGATCTTATACCATTTATTCATCTAAAAATTCCATATTTAAATCTAAAAGAAACACTAATTTTTGGATTAATAGCAAGTATAGTTTTTATAACTTTAGGCTATATAAATTGATTATATAACCTAACTAAACCTATTCATTGATACTATAAAAAACTATTTTCCACATCTTTCGTTTGGTTTATCTTTATAAGTTTTATTAGCTATTTTTGACACGATTTTATATTCAAAAGTTGAATATCAAGACTTATTATAATTTGGTGATGGATTTTTTCAACTTTTTTTATCATTATAAGTGATATTATAATAAACAATATCAACTCTAAATTAGAAAAACTAAATCCATATAAAATACTGTTAATATATAAATCTATTTCAGAAGCCAAAAAAATAGAAAAAATTTTATCTACTTATCCTATATATGACATAGCTAAAAAAAATATAAAAGATATAAAAATCGAAAAAGATAATATTAATCTTATAAAATTACCTTTCAATAAATACGATGTAATAATAACAATCTGAAATATTGAAAATACTTTATTACAACAGATAGCTGATCGATGTAGGCTCAAATGAAAAAGTTTTTATCATATAGATAATAGTATTTTCTTAGAAGACCTAATTTATGAACCTGTAAGATTAGGCCCTTTATTAGCTTTAGAATACAAACCATCACCTCTAGAATGACGAAAAAGAGTAATTAAAAGGATTTTTGATATTAGCTTTTCACTCATTTTTATTTTACTATTTTGGTGGCTATATTTGCTAATAGCATTATTTATTTGATTAAAAGATTGAAGACCAATTATTTACAAATCAAAAAGAGTCTGAAGGTGATGAAAAATATTTGAAATGTATAAATTTAGGACTATGATAAAAAATGCTGACAAGTTAAAGTGAAAACTTATTAATATGAATGAAAGAAAATGACCATTATTTAAACTAACTAACGACCCTAGAATTACTTCCTGGGGCAAATTTCTAAGAAAAACTAGCCTTGACGAAATTCCCCAATTTTTCAATGTTTTAAAATGAGAAATGTCAGTAGTGGGTCCTAGACCACATTTGCCTGAAGAAGTAAGTAAATACAAACGTCGACAAAAAAGATTACTTAGCGTAAAACCTTGAATCACTTGATATGCACAAATTTTCTGAAGAGATAATTTAGATTTTGATGAAGAAGCGAAATTAGATCTCTACTATATACAAAATTGGAATATTTGGTTAGATTTATATATAATATTTATGACTTTAAAAGTAATAACTAGTGGCAGATAAACTTGATTTTATCAACAATTTTATTAAGCTATTGTTAAACAACTTTTATTTTCTAAAAATAAAAAAATGGTAATAGTAATAAACGAAAAAATTACAAACTCTCAAACATCCGAAAAAGAACTGGAAAGTTTAGTTAGCAAAACTTTCTTAAAATCAATAGATTTAGTATGATGATTAAAACAACTAGCTC
>JAMOTU010000165.1 GCA_027062165.1 Candidatus Altimarinota bacterium | reverse complement strand
ATTTTGTTAAAAAAAAGATAATGTTTAAGTGGATTTTAAATAAAATAGCATGAGATTATAACGAAAGGCAGTTAAAGAAGCTGTGGCCTATTGTAGAAAAAATAAATGAAATAGATAAATCTTGGGATAAACTTTCTGATGAAGATATTAAAGCAAAAACATTTGAATTCAAAGAAAGATTAAAAAAATGAGAAACGTTAGATGATATACTACCAGAGGCTTTTGCTGCTGTTAAGCAGGCTTGTAAAAGATTGAAATGAAAAAAAATAACTGTAAAGTGACATGAACTTGTTTGGGATATGGTGCCTTATGATGTTCAGCTTTTGTGATGAATTGTTCTCCATCAGTGAAAGATTGCTGAGATGAAAACATGAGAAGGTAAAACATTAGTTGCTACACTTCCAGCTTATCTTAATGCATTGGAGGGAAAAGGTGTTCATATTGTAACAGTTAACGATTATCTTACTGAACGTGATGCTGAATGGATGGGATATCTTTATAATTGGTTAGGTTTGAGCGTAGGAGCAGTTTCTAAAAATACTCCGTTAGAGAAAAGAAGAGAGGAGTATGAAAAGGATATTACTTATGTTGAAAATAGTGAATTAGGTTTTGATTATTTGAGAGATAATTTAGCAAAATCTATAGAAGATAGAGTACTTTTACGAAGGCCTTTAAATTACGCAATTATTGATGAGGCTGATAGTATTCTGATTGATGAAGCTAGAACACCTCTTATTATTTCAGCACCAGCTGATGAACCAACAGAAAAATACCAGTATTATGCTAAAATAGTAAAAGCTTTAGTTCCATGTAAAGGAAAACCTAAAAAAGCTAAAAATCTTTTAAAAAAACTTTTAGAAGAAGAAACAGAGGAAGAAGTAAAAGAAGAATGTGATTATTATATTGATGAGAAGACTAAAAGCGTTACTTTGACTTCTAGATGAATAAGGAAGTTAGAAGAACTTTTAGGTGTAGAAAATTTATACAAAGATTTATGATATCAAGAAATTCATCATATAGAAAATGCTTTAAAAGCATTAGCCTGTTATCATAGAGATAAGGATTATATAGTAAAAGATGGTGAAGTTTTGATAGTAGATGAACATACTTGACGTGTGATGCCTTGAAGAAGGTATTCGGAATGATTACATCAGGCTATAGAAGCAAAAGAAGGTGTAGAAATACAAAGAGAAAGTAAAACATTGGCTACTATTACATATCAACATTTTTTCAAGCAATATAAAAAACTTGCTTGAATGACTTGAACAGCTGCTACTGAATGAGAGGAATTTGAAAAAATTTATTGATTAGAAGTGATAGTAATACCTACTCATAAGCCTGTTATAAGAGTAGATAAACCTGATCAAGTGTTTGTTAATCAGCAAGCAAAACGAAAAGCTGTTATAGATGCTGTTAGATTTTATCATAATATAGGTGTTCCATTGCTTATATGAACATCTTCGATACAAACATCTGAATATGTGTCTTCTCTTTTAAGACAAATGGGTATATCTCATTATGTATTAAATGCTAAATACCATGAGCAAGAAGCGGAAATTGTAGCAAAAGCTTGAAAGTTAGGGTCAGTAGTAGTGGCTACAAATATGGCTTGACGTTGAACAGATATTAAATTGGAAGAATGACTTTTAGAGAAATTGGCAGAAAATTATGCTAGATGGGTTAAAAATGTTATTTTATGAAAAGATGTGTTAGAAGGAAATAAACCTAAATGAGTAAGTATAGTAGTTTATTCTGAAAAAGAATTTGATTTAACCTTAGAGGGATTAAAAAAACAATTTGAGTTTGATGACGAGTTTATAAGAAGAGCTGAAAAGGATTGGGAGTGTAATGATCAAATTTGTATGAAAATAAAGTTTAATAGAAAAAAGAAAACAAAAGACGAACCGTTTGCTGAGATTATTATAAAACCTAAAAATATAAAAGAGCCCGAAATAGTAGAAAAAGATTTTCATTATTGATTGTTTGTTTTAGGTACTGAAAAACATGAATCAAGAAGAATAGATAATCAGCTTCGTGGTCGTTCTGGTAGACAAGGAGATCCAGGTGTATCTGTCTTCTATGTATCTTTTGATGATGAGCTTATGAGAAAAATGTGATGAGATAAGATGCAATCAATGATTTATATGATGAAATCTATAATGGGATGAGAAAATGTTGAACAAGCTTTGAGAGATAAGAAGATGACTTCTTTTATAGAAAAAGCTCAGAAACAAATGGAAGCTTGGCACTATAGTATTAGAAAACATCTTTATGATTATGATAGTGTTATTGACAAACAGAGAAAAAGAGTTTATTCTAAGAGAGATAATATTTTGACTTGAAAAATTGATGTATTAGAAGAAATTAGAGATTTTATTAGTTTAGTTGTGGATAAGTTAGTAGATACTTATACTGCGATTTATCCTTGGAGATTAGACGAGTTGGTAGAAGCTATAGCAGAGATTACTTGAAATGTTGTATCTAAAGATGAGTTAGAAAAATTCTCTAAGGCAGAAGATATAAAGGAATATTTAAAAATTTATTTAACTGAATTATATGACAAAAAAATAAGTAGTTTAGTAGAATGACTTTCAGAAGAAGAGAAAGAAATTATATTAGAAAAATTAAAAGAAATATTAAAAAATGTATATTTAAATGTATTAGATAGACATTGGATAAATCATATTGATGATATGACTTATTTGAGAGATAAAGTAGGCTTATGGTGATTTGCTCAGGTTGATCCTTTAGTTATGTATAAAAAAGAAGGATATGAAAAATTTCAAAAGTTTTTGTTTAATGTTCAAAAAGAAATGTTAGCGAGATTTTTTAGAACGAATTTTGATTTTTTGAGAAAAGATGAAAGTGTGTCTAATCAAGTTGTGATTGTAGATGATAAAAATTGAGAGAATGAATTTATTAATCAGTTAAAAGAAAAAGTTTCTGATTTAAATGTTAGTGATGTTGTATTTGAACCTGAGATTGAAAAAGAAAATAATTCAGTAAAAGAAGTAGTAAATGATGGAGATATAGAGATTATAGAATTAACTCCTGATGAGCCAGAAAAGAATATTGATGATTTGATAAATATAGATAATCTTTCTCATGATAAAAAAGTTCGTCCTTTTGATCCATGTCCTTGTGGGAGCGGTAAACCTTATATTAAATGCTGTTGAAAAAAGAAAAAGTAAGGAGATTACTGATGATTAAGCCTGATGATTTCTGAAGATTATTAAAGGGAGATATTTGAAGATTATAGCTAGAAGATGGCCGAAGATTAATTACAACTTGTCAGTGATTGCCATTATTTTATTATAACAAATTTAAAATTATGAATAAGTTTTTAAAAAGATTTTTGATATATTTTAGAAGATATTTTGTTATTATTTTTACTATAGTGTCTTATTTTTGTTTTTTATATTATTTTGTAGTGCCTACTCGATGGTTAATGAGTAGCGTATTTTTATTGTTGTTTTTTATTTTTGTACATTACTTTTTTATAGAGCTTAAAAATTATTGACTTTTATATTTGATTCTGATAATAGGAATATCTACTATTTTAGAGATAGTCATAATATGATTTTCTAATATATGGGAAGTATTGTCTGTTTGTTTTATTAATTTATGAATTATATTTTTAGTCTATACTCTTGATTGAGAAGTTAATAATAGGAAGATAATATCTTCTTGGTCTATTTTTACTAGTTGAGTGGGAATTTTTTCTTTATTTGTAGCCTTAAGTTATGCTTTAATGGTAGTAGCTAAATATCCTACTTTTGATTTAACTTGTGATACTTTGTATCAAGGAGTAAATAGATTAGTAGATACTTTATCAAAACCTTTAAAAATATCAGTAGAAGAGGTAAAAATGATAAAACAAAAAATTAAAGAACTAAAGCAGAAAAAAGTTAAAGATATTGTAATATGAACTGGTGAAATTTCACCACTTATTTTGTCGGGCACTGAAAATAAAGTTCCTAAATCAGGTATTTTATGATTAATAGAGAATTATAAAATAAAATTAATTGATTCTGTCATAAAGGATAAAAAGGTGGTAGATAAATGAGTGTGTAATTTTATGATAACACAGATAAAAGATAGATATAATAAGCCTTCTTTTAAATTTTCAGTTATATTGCTTTTGACTTTGCTTTTGTGGCCTTTTTTGAGATTTGCTTTGTATATTGTGTGAGTTATAAATTTTATTATTTTTAAAATTTTAAATTTTTTAAAAGTGTATAGATTCATTCTAAAAACCGATGAAGTTGAAGAGATTGTATAAAGCTATTTTTATTTTTTAATATTTTAAAAATGAGAAATATTTTGTTTATTTTTATTGTTAGTATAGTAAGTTTTACTTTTAGTTTTTATAGTCAATACTTTTACCAATTGCCTATTCAAGAGCAAAAAAGGATAAAACTTATAAATTCTGTATCTAAAAGTGTTGTAAGTGTAATAGGATTTGCCCCTACTTATAGATATATATACAAATATATTGATTTGGGAGATGGATTTGTTTTGAAAATACCACAGTGATTAATAAAAGAGTGATATAAACCAGTTACTGCTTGAACAGCTTTTTTTGTTACTTCCAATGGTATTTTATTAACTAATAATCATGTAGTAGAAGATAAGAATTTGATATATAAGATAATAACTTCTGATGGTAAGATATATAGAGTTAAAGTTATTGCTAGATCTAAAAAGTATGATTTAGCTCTTTTATATGCTAAATGAGTGCATTCTAAACCTTTAAAATTGTGAAATAGTGATTGGGTTATGCTGTGACAAACAGTATATGCTATATGAAATGCTTTGTGAGAATATCCTAATACTGTTTCTAAAGGAATAATAAGTTGATTACATAGAAATATTGTTGCTGATACTCCTTATTGAAAGGTAGAAATAATTGATGATGCAATTCAAACAGATGCCGCTATTAATCCTTGAAATAGTTGATGACCATTGATAGATAGTTTAGGAAATGTAATAGGTATAAATACTGCTATCAATGCAGCGTGACAGAATATTTGATTTGCTATTCCTATAAATGTTTTTAAGGATTGGTTAAAAGAATTGTTATGAAAATAATATATGAAATAGATAAAGTATATAAGATATATTATTTTAAAAAAGAGAAAAATAAATGGGTTACAAAAAAACAGGAAACTTTACATACTATAGATAAATTTTTAAATGATAATAGGAATATTTTTTTGTTAAAGGAAAATAAATTTAGATATTATTGTTTTACATATTTCAATCATTTTCGTAATAAGGTAGATATAACAAAGCTAAATAGCATAGTTAATAAAAAAATTAATGAGGTTAGAAATATTTTTTCTGAAAAAAGAAGGTTATTATATGTTACTTTGGATAATATAATCGTAAATTGAGAAAAAAAGAAATTTATTTTGTGAGAAAGTGGGGATATTTTTTTTGATTTAAG
>JAMOTU010000164.1 GCA_027062165.1 Candidatus Altimarinota bacterium | reverse complement strand
TTACAAAAAGCCTCATAAACATTTTTTCCTCCTTTAGTATTCTTTAGTTGTTTTATTTGTTTCTGTATTTATTTTTTCTCCTACATATAAAATATTACCCTCTAAATTTATAGGCTCTCTCACTTCTTTTCCCATATATATTTTTTCACTTTCTAAAAGATGCTCTACTTCATTTATTGAGCTTTCTTCTACATATTCATTTGGTTTTATATCTGCTCCTTTTAAAGAATAAAGATTGCATACATAACTACTTAGCATATCTTCAAACTTAAAACCAAGTAGCCTTTTTGTATTACTTTCAACTAAAATTTCTCCACCAATGCAAAAAGTGTGATTGGTGTCCGTATCTCTACAACAAATTACTATATTTTTTAAGGGAGCATATATATACTTATAATCTCCATACTCCTCTACTTTTATACTAGATATATCATTTTTAACAAAAATAGCTGTGTTGTTTTCAGGCTCTACATAAATATACGCGTCAAATGGCTTTTCATATACTCCGCACGCTGACAAAATTCCTAACACTAAAAATATAAATACGCTTTTTATCTTTTTCATCTTTACTTCACCTTTATATTTATTTTATTAAAATATTTTCTTTCATCATTTACAAAAAGTTTTAAATCTACTTTTTGAGTTTCTTTTTCTGTTATGTTTAAGCTGTATTCTTTTTCATATTCTTTTTTTCCATCTATATCTATATCTTTAAAATCAAACTTTCCAAGCGAAAGTTGAGTGCCAGCGCTATCAACCAACTTTACCTTACTAATATTTAAATCTGGATAATAATAAGTATATGGATAAATTATATTTAAATCTGCTTTTATAGTTATGTTGTCGTTAGCTAAATCTTTTACATCAAAATCAAAAGTACTATTATTACATATTAAAGAAACTTTTAAATTGTTTTCTTTTAAAATTTTTGTTTCTCCGCACGTAATATTTAGCGGAATATCTACAACTACTCCATTTTCTTCTTTTATTTTCATATTTACTTTAGCTTTATCAAATAAAAAATTTATATAAAAAACTTCATCATAACTACTTAAATCGCTTACATAATTTTCTTTATCTAGCTCAAAATATACGCTTTTATCTTTTAACTTTTCTCCATTTAAATACACATCAGTTGTGTTATAAACTTCCAAAATGCATTTTTTATCTTCTAAATTATAACTTTTTTTATCTTCATATAAAACCTTATTTTCAAATTTTTGAGGATAACAATATAAAACCTTTGTTTCATTTTTTAGTCCGTGATAAACGTCAAACAAATTTACTTTTATCTTGCTTGGAGACATATATAAACTTTTTATATCTATCTCTATTTTCTTTGTTAAGTCTGTTGCATTATCATCAATAAATGAATAAACATTATCTTTCACCTCTACTCCACAAGAAAGAAGAGAAAAATTTAAAAGCACTAAAAGTAAAAATCTTACTCTCACCTTTTTACCCCTCTTATCTTTTTTGCTTTTTATATTATATCAAATTATTATCTTTTTTCATACGATATTTTTACACTAGGCATTTTTATTCCTTTTAAAATTTCGGGAGAAATTTGCTTAGCCGGATATGCATCATATATAATAAAATAAATCCCTTTTTGAAAATCATAAATTGTATATTTACTTTTTATATCTTTTATCATATCTTTATTTTTCTTTATAGAAGCTAAAGGTGAAACTACTACATATGGAATTTTACTTTTCTCATCAAAGTTTTTATATAAAACTTTTATATTATATAAAGGATTGTCCCTTTTTTCCTCTATAAGACCATAACCAGTTTGAGTATAAAGCACTCCTTTATTTAAAGAGATAACTACTTTATCCCCACTTTGTAAATAAAATTCTACACTATTTTTCACACTATTTTTTACTTCATTATTAACAACTTTAGCATTTTTTCCATCAATTTTTATCTTTTTTACTTTTGTAGGATTTATATAACAAACTAGCTTTTGAGAGGCTTTAGAAATAAAAGTTTGTAAGTATTTTATCAAAATCTGTTTTCTCATATCCTCTGGTAAATCTTGTAATGATATTCCTACCGTTAAATCTCCACCAACTACATCTGCATCTCTTATGAAACCTTCGGCAAACCAGGCGTCCAAAATATAAAAAACTTCACCTTTATTATCAGGATCTAGGTTGTACTCGACATACAATACTCCATTAGCAAGAGGACCAAATAGGGGACATTTCTTTCCATCACCTTCATATAAAAAGAAACTTCCATAATAAAAACCTAATTCATCATACCCAATACTATAAATAAGCTTTAGTTCTAAATTTGGCAAGGAAAAAAAATTTTTAGAAATGTAACTATAAAAAGCAAATTCTGTAGACTTCCTACTAGCAAGGTATACACTTTTTTTTCCTTTTTCAGCTTCTTTTTCATACTCATCTGCACTTATTATTTTAACTTTATCTAAATTCTTTTTTATTATATATTTTTTTACATCTTCTACTTTCAAATTTTTTATAGCATCTTCCCCTCCGTGCTTTAATTTATCTTTAATTATTTCTTTTAGATTATCTAAATATTCTTTAAATGTAATTTTATCTGGAATATATACACAATAATTATCATAATTGGTCTCATCAAAACCTTCTGCTTCCATCTTACATATTGCAACTATATCATTTGAGTCATACTTTTTTATCTTTTCACCTTTTAATTCTATACTTGTTATATCTTTTCTTATGTCATCAATAGCAAAAGCTGAATTTATGCTAAATAATAATAATAATAATATTTTTTTCATTATAACCTCCTTCTTATTTAGTATATAATAAACGCACAGTTGCTAAAGAATTGTAGTGATCTACTCTATGACGAACACATACTCCAAATACTTTTTTATCACATCTTTTTTCACTTTTTTCATGTTTTAAAATTGGAAAATATTCTAAATCTGTTTTTCCTTTTAGTAGATTTTTTTCAGGTAAAATTTGGTAAATTAATAAAGCTTTATCCACTCCATTTTGATAATATGTGTTTATTACATATCCTCCTGAATATTTATTTAAAGTTTGATTATATTCTAAGGTTTGATAATGATAATAATGTTTTGTTCCAAAAAAACTACTTACGATAAATGTTACAACTTCTCCTACTACTAACCCTACAAAAGAACCAGTGGTTAATAATCCTAATTTTGCTAAGCCTGCCATTGCCCCCATTGTTCCTAAATGTGTTGGAACAGCAATCTCCTTTAAAAGAGAGTGAAAATGAGCGCCATCATCTCCATATTTATCTAGCGCGTGATTCATATACATTACTTTTTTTCCTTCTATATTTGTTAATGCAGTCATTGTTAGTCTATCTATATTTCCTGGACCACCAGTATTTATTTCTATTTTATTTCCAGAATACTTTTCTAAATAGTAAAATTTCCCTCCCGTCTTGATACTCATACCAAATATATGGTGCTCTTCTTCTTTTTCTAAATAGGTATCTACTTTCTGCGGAGCTAATGTTATAGAATGTTTTAAATCTTTTTTTCCTTTTAAAGGAAAATAATTTATACTTGCCAAATCTTTTGCATAGGCATTTATATTAAATGTAAATAATACTAATATATTAAATATAAATAACACTTTATCTTTCATATCTTCCCCCCTTTTTTTATTTACCCCTTTTTATTACTATATCTGGAGATAAAAATGTTATTTCGGGCATTTCCAGCTCGTAATTTTTTCTAACTATTTTTACAGGAATACATAATAAATCTACTGCACCATACCTTTTTTTCAAATATTCAAAATATTCTTGTGGGTTTTTAGAACTATCTAAATATTCTTTTAGGTTATCTTTTAAATTGTTTAATGCTGTCTTATAACTATTTATTTCATCATCTAAATCTTTTAAAACAGATGAAATCTTATCTATTCCTCCTTTTAAAGTATTTTTATAATTATCTATTTTTCCTATAACATTATTTGCTTCAGTTTTTGTATCTACACTTGTTGATATACTATCATAATCAGATAAATTTTCCTTTAGAGAAGAATAATTTTGGAAAATTTTTTTATAAGAATTTACTATCTGCTTTGAATAATACTTCATATCATTTATATAATTTAAATTTTGGGGTGTATTTAACTTTAGCTCTGTTAAAGTTTTTTCCATTTCTAAAAGAGTGCCTTCTATACTATTTACAATTTCATCTAAATCTTTTTTACTCTCACTTAACTCATCTAATAAACTTTCTACATTTTCTTTTTCATTATCTACTACACTTAAATAATTGTCTAATTTTGAAACTACATCGCTTTTATGAGATACCCACCCATATTTATCACAAACAGTACAATAATCTGTATGATTTCCAACAACACATGTTACAGTATGACTTTTTACACATTCGTATTTTTTTAAGTTTTCATTTAAATCACTTAAATATGAAACTACTTCGTCTCTCTTTGCTTTTCCATCTGTTTTTAAAGTTTCTTTATAATCACTTAAATTATTTTTTATTTTATCTGCTAAAGTCTTAAAATTTGTTGCAAATTCATCTAATTCAGAAATTAATTCTTTTAATCCTTCAACTTTTTTTCTATTTTGCATATATTCTTTTAAATTATTATTTACATTTTCTATATTTTCTTCTAACTTTTTACTATAAGGACACTTTATATAATACCCTTCTGGAATTAATATTACACCTGGAAGTAAATATATATTAAACTTTTTGTTTTCCCTTTTTATATCTACAATTTTTTCTTTGAGAGGGCTATATATAATATACTCATCTAATACATCTGGATGAGCTAAATTATATTTTTTCTCTTCTGTATATCCTTCACCTAATACTACAGAAATAAAATAATAGTTATAATTTTCGGGATTATAGCAAAACCAGATTTTTGCTACTATTCCCCCTGTCGTAGTTGTTAATGTTTTTAAATTTCTAGAAAGCAAAACTTTTTTATTTTTTAATAAACCACCTCCTTTGTGTGCTACTTCGTGTGATTTTCCGTATCCTTTTCTATTTTTTATAAATACATCACCTCCATATGCAATACTTATACCTATAAAAAAACTTATAATAAAATTTAATATTTTCTTCATATACTTTCCCCCCTATTTACTCTTGATTATATTTTCTTTCTTTATTATAATTTACTAAAATACCTTTTTTCTTTCAATAATTAAAAAAGGAGGATAATATGATAAAAATTAAAAAGTTATTTTTATTAACTTCTATTTTTTCTCTATTTTTAGCAAACTTAATTTCTTTCTCTTACGCTCAAAATTCCTTTGCCTCTCAAAGTGAAATTCAGGCTTTTAAAAAAGGAGTTTTGCAAGGACTTCAAGTGGGCGCAGAGTTTAAAGAAAACGAAATAAAATACAAACTTTATAAATACAAAGATTTAATTAACTCTGTTTTTGATTATAAAATTTTCCTAATTGCAGGTAAAGTTTTACCTCCATTTTTTGAATACAAAC
>JAMOTU010000163.1 GCA_027062165.1 Candidatus Altimarinota bacterium | reverse complement strand
CTTTGGATACAAAAGATGAAGTTTTTTGTTTTATATAATTTATCATAACCTTTCGATTTAAATAAATATGAGTTATCACAAATAATACAAAGAGAAAACCAAAAATAGTATGAATAGCTTCCCATTGGCCTTTATTTAATCACAAAAAAGTCCATCCTATCCAATTAGCTACTCTTCCATGAGGAACAATAAATAATATTATTCCCGAAAAAACTAAAATTATAAAATTAATAAAAAGAAATAATGATACAATTTTCCTCAACCTCATCTTAGATTACTATTTAAAAATAAAAAGGCCTTTAAAGGCCCATTAAAGCTTTCAAAGGTAATACTACCAATATAAACTTCGCATTTTTTCTCTCAATTTCCATATTTGTTCTCTTATTCTCCACATCTCATCCCAAATTTGTTTAGCTTGCTGATAATCTTCAACTGTCCACAATCTTCTTCTAAGAATCCACATTTGCTTTTTTAATTCCCACATTTTATTCCAATAGGCATTAAACTCTCATGATAAATTTTTATAGTTATAGTTTTGACTACCATTTACTACATTTTCCGAAGCAATAGATCATCTCATACCTAAATAACCCATCATAGGTCATCACCATTTAGGACCCATAAACCAAGAAAAAGAAAAGAAACAAACACCTATTAAAAATAAAAATCATACAACTATTTTTGTCATTTGATTTATCTATTTACAAAATAAAACATTTATATAATAATCTTTATGAAATGATTTTCAATATAAAGACAAAAAGCCTTATAACTTTTATCTTCAAAATTAAATAATAATTTATTACTCTACAAATACTTATTTAAAAACATTTTCTGTAGATTAATATTAAAATAACCTTAATCAAAATTTTTAACTATTTTCCATTCTCATTTTTTTAAATCTCCCAGCTCAAACTTTCAAACTTTTAGTCTTTTCAAATATAAAACTTTATTTCACAACTTTTGAAACATCCTTTTGATTTGATGATATTTTCATTCATATATTCATAATATTAACTTATCATTTCACTTTAAAAGATTTATAGGAATTTGTCATAAAGTTTCTAAATCACCAATTACTTCCTTCAATTTTTCAAAGTTATAAACATTTGCAGGCATACAAACACAATCTCAAATATTTATTCATTTTTGAAAAATTTCAATATCGCTTTTAGAAATCTTCTCTAAAGTTTCTACATAATAAATTTTTTCTACTTTCTTTTTAGGAGAGATTAATTTATGAATAAAATTACCATTATCAGATAAAACTAGCAATCCTTCTGTATCTACATCTAATCTTCAAGCTACTTTCAAAACCTTCTTATAAGGACAATCTTGCAACAATTTTTTATAAGAAAAATACTTTCCCTCATCTATATCGCTACTTACATATCAAGCAGGCTTATGCAACAAAACCACAAAATTCTTTAAAACTTCAAAATTATAAATATTTCACTTCAAATCTCTAAACAAAATTTTATCTCAGATGTTTACTTTAATATCAGATTTATTCACATATTCTCAATTTAAAAGAATAGACTTTGTTTTTATAAATTTTTTAATATTCCTCCTAGATACTAATCATAAACTAGAAAGATATTTATCTAAACGAATAGTTCACATTATTTAAAAATTGTCTTAAGAATTTTAAAATAACCAATAATATACACTATACATGTGATAACTAAAAATAATAATAAAATATCTTTATAACTTACAAAATTTAATAAAAATCAAACTAATAAATATGTAATTATTCAAATTATCGAATCATAAAAAGAAAACCAAAATAAATAAAAACTTCTATATTTCGATTCTAAATTCTTAACTTCTATATTAAATATAGATGGTCAATGAAACACTTTTCACAAAGAAAGAAATAAAGCTCAAATAAAAAATATATAATAAGAATTTGCAAAATATAAAATTAGAAAAGATAAAATATAAAAAAAGAAAGAAATTCTTAATCAAAAAACAATACCATACTTATCTACAATTTTACCAGCTAAAGGAAGTAAAAAGGTAGCTATCAATCACATCATAGAAAAAACAAAACCTATAGAACTATAACTATTAGTCAAATTAAAAATTCCAATAGGAAAAATTATTGCCTCCAAAGACCAAAAAGACTGTGATAATCACTCAAACAAAAGTCTTAATTTTATCAATCTATTTTTTAATAAACGAAATATCAAATCAAGCTGTCTAATTTCTAAATTACTATCACTAATTTGTATATTAGTAGGCAAATATTTAGTGATATAAATAAAAATCAAAAAATTTATTAAATATAATACAAATATTACAAAAAAAGGAAAAGTTATTCAATATTTATCAGCTAAAAATCATCCAATAAGAGATCCTATAGTTCCTCAAAAAGCTTGAAAAGCCATTTTGTATCAAGCTATTTGACTAATAGCCTTTCTGTTCAATAGAATATCCTGAAAAATAGAGTTAATTAAAATTCAGCTTACATATCATCAAAATGTTCACAATACTTTACCAAACAAATATTGAAATAAGTTTATCGAAGTAGCACAAATTAAAGGATAAAAAATTCAAGCTAAAAATCATAAAAATATAATTTTTTTCTTACTTATCTTTAAAGAAATTTTAGCAAAAAGAATAGAAAAAATAATAGTAAACAAAGTACTAATAGAATAAGTTAATCCAATTAAAAAATTATTTCAACCAACAAGTTTTTTTATAAATAAAGTTTCTATTGGTGCTATAATAGAACCAATTAAAACATTTAATCCTGAAAGTATTATTAATCCGCCTATAACTATAAAGTCTTTCTTGTCCATTGTATCTATAAATATCTATTTAAACGAAATATAACTTAATATTATTTTAATCTTCATAAACTATAGTTTTACATACTTTTTTCAAGCCAAAATATTTATTATTGAAAAATAAAAAGAAATATCTAACTTATTTTATAATTTTAAATAATAAAAATTACTAACAATGGATTATTTCAAAAAATCTTTAGAAGAACACAAAAAACATAAATGAAAACTAGAAGTAAGATCTAAAGTTCCTTTAAAAAATAAGGAAGATTTATCAATTTACTATACACCAGGTGTAGCAGAACCTTGTAAACAAATTGCTAAAAACCCAACTGAAGCATACAACTATACTTGGAAAAATAATTCAGTAGCTGTTGTTTCTGATGGAAGTGCTGTATTAGGACTTTGAAATATCTGATGATTAGCTTGACTACCTGTTATGGAAGGAAAAGCGATCTTATTTAAAGAATTTGGTTGAGTAGATGCTGTACCTATCGTTTTAAATACTCAAGATCCAGATGAAATCGTTAAAGTAGTAGAAGCTATAGCACCTACCTTTGGATGAATAAATCTTGAAGACATAGCAGCACCTAAATGTTTTTATATTGAAGAAGAACTTAAAAAACGTTTAAATATTCCTGTATTTCACGATGATCAACATGGAACAGCAATAGTAGTATTAGCAGGATTAATTAATGCTTTAAAACTAGCTAATAAAAACTTTAATAAAATAAAGGTAGTAATTTCCGGAGCTGGTGCAGCAGGTATTGCTATAGCAAAGCTCCTACATAAATACGGAGTTAAAAATATTATATTACTAGATAGCAAATGAATTATATACTCAGGCAGAGAAAACTTAAACAAATACAAAGAAGAAGTAGCACAATATAACATAGAAAATGTGAAAGGATGATTAAAAGAAGCCTTAAAATGAGCTGATGTTTTTATATGAGTATCTAAACCAAATCTACTAACATCTGAAGATATAAAACTAATGTCCGAAAAACCTATTGTCTTTGCTCTTTCTAATCCAATTCCTGAAATTATGCCAGACGAAGCTAAAAAATGATGAGCATTTATTGTAGCTACTTGAAGAAGCGACTTTCCTAATCAAGTAAACAATCTTTTAGCTTTCCCTGGAATATTTAGATGAGCTCTAGATGCTAGAATACCTCAAATTGAAGATAAACATAAAATAGCAGCTGCTGAAGCTTTGGCAAACTATGTTTGAGATAAACTATCTCCCGAATATATATTGCCTTCACCACTTGATAAAAATGTAGCAAAAGTAGTAGCTGAAGCTGTAAAGAATGTTTAATAGAAAAATAGTAGGAGGTATGTATACTACCTTTTTAACGATAATTAGTAAAGAATTTGAAATGATTTACAAAATCAAGATATTCTAAAATGACATCCATCAAAGAACTTGAAAAAAAATTACAAGAGGATTACAAAAAATGACTAATAGAAACTTTAACTGACTATCTTAATTTATGAATAAAAGAATTAAATAAAACTTTATGAAAAATACTTAAAGTATCTTCTGAAAAAAAGAAATATCAAATTACTAAAGAATTAGAAAAACGAGAAAACAATCTACCTTAACTTTCTAAACGGATAATCTTCAGGGACCCAATATCACTTTATCATTGTTAAACATTTCATTACATTTTTTTGCCATTTGTAAGGTTCAGATGCATATATTGGACCATTACTAGATCAATATCTAGAAAGCTTATCTAAAGTATATATATTTTTCAAATATTTATTATTTAAAGTAAGATAAATAGCTCTAGCTCCTTCTAAAGGAGTTTTAAATCCTATTCTATCTCATCTATCATTATTTCAAACATTACCGACATTCCACTTTGAATTTCTAGCAAAATGTTTTCCTAATCAAGTTTCTGCAAATCAAATACATATTCATAAATCTATATCTATTTTTGTTCCACTTGCTGCTTTTTGCCAAAGTTGTAAATCTTTATAAGGTCAACTTCCATATTTTTTCAAAAAATTAATTCTTCTGTCTAAAATAGTTTTTCAAGGTATAACCTTTACTTTACTTAAATCAATATTTCTAGAAAGTTTATCTTTATAATATTTAAGCCAATATTTTTTAGGTAATTTTTTGTAATCAAAATCTATAACTGACAAATCTAATACTTTTAATGGATCAATCCATTGGCCATTTTTAATAACCTCAAAATGAAGATGTGGTCCTTCTGATAAAAGTCATGCTCATCTAGTACCTGGCTTTCATCAACTAACAGCTATAATCTGTCCTCTTTTAACAAATTGTCCTTCTTTTACTAAAATCTTATTCAAATGTAAATAAACAGTTACATATCAATATTTATGAACTATTATCATCCGATTAAGACCTGGTCAATCTTGATCAAAAACTTTATATACTATACCATTGGCAGGAGCATATATAGGACTTCACTGAGGTACTCTTAAATCAATAGCATTATGTAATACTCAAAATTGTTTTAAATAATCTGGATCATGAAAATATGTAGTAATTTTAGTTACTGGTAATACTGGCCAGGAAAAAAACTTATCCGAATCAGGCTTTTCTGGATTTTTTAATAATGGGGTAATATCAAAACCAGTTCATAATTTTATTTTATCAAGTTTATTTCTAGTAACTAAAAGTAATTTTATCAATTGTCTTTTCAAATCTTTCTTAGACTCAAACAAAAATTTAAATT
>JAMOTU010000162.1 GCA_027062165.1 Candidatus Altimarinota bacterium | reverse complement strand
TTTTCAGAAGTTTCAAATCTATTTTCTCTATTTAGTGTATTGTATTGTAATTTCTTTAAATAACAAACCTTGTTAAAATAATCTTTGGATATTTCACCAAAAATAATGTTTTTTAGAGTTTCTTCAAAATTATCTAAAGTTTCTAAAATAAGGTTTAAAATTTTTACAATTTTTTCATTAGGTAGACGAAAGGCTTTTCTTAAATATTCATCTAAAGAATTTTTTATAAAGTTTTTTACATCTCTTCTTTCATATCTTTTATCTATAAGGATTTTACCTTTGTAAAAAGTATTTTTATTATATCCTTCTGACAAAATAGGCATAGAAATATGAGGAACTCTATAAATTCTATAGGCTCCTAAGTAGGTATTACTATAATCTTTAGGATCATATTCTCCTTGAGGATAAAAATCACTTATATGAATAAATTGGGGTAGTAAGGTCGTATCTAGAAAAGATTTTAAGTATTGATTAAAAATTTTACTATCAAATCTATTGTTTCTTGTTGACAATCTTATTAAAGATCCTAGAAATTCTTCTAAAATATTTTCTTCCAAAAATCTTTTTAAGATATACCTAATAAACAAAGTTCTTATGGCACCTTTTAAGGAAGAACCTGGAATATATGGAATATTGTTTGCATCTTTCATAACTTCTTCTATAGAACGAAAAGCGCTACCAAATTCCCTAGAAGGAATATGATTTCTTAAAACTTCTTTTAAAGAATTTTTCCTTTTTTCTTTATCTAAATTCCAAAATTCTTGTTTTAACTCTTCCATATACCTTTCAAATTGTTCTAAATTAGTTCCTAGACTCAAAATTTGACGGGTAAAAGTATGTCTAAATCGAGGTGATAAATAAGATATAAATTTTTCTAAATAAAGCTTATAAAGGAAATTTCCTTTTTTTAAAAACTGAATTTTATAGCTAGCTTCTCCAGAGTGAATAAAGGTAGGTGTTAAAACTTTTAATTTGCAATTTAAAACTATATTTCCCATAATCCTTACCTTGAATTTTATATTTTTTTGCAATTATGTTTAAATAAATTATATATTATTTTTAACAAAATTTCCATTTATTAGTAAAATTTAAGGTATAATAAACCTAAAAGTGAAAATTAGAAGATAAGATAAGTATGCTTTGAAATATTTATGGAGGTAAATAATGGCAAAGGTATATGTAACTATATTTGGAAACTATAAAGGATATAGACCTGTTAATTATAGATATAAAAATAAGGAAATAAAAACAAACTCTCCCTTGAAAGTTTTTAGTGATATAGAAAAAAACATAGAAAAATTTATTGTTTTAATTCCTATTTCTGTTTTAAATAAGGAAAATTTAAGAGAAAATATCTATTCTTATCAAGAACTAGAAAATTTTGTGAAGGAAGACCTTAAAAAATTTCTAAAGGAGAAAACAGGTATAGAAGATATAGAAAATGAAGAAAAATATAAAATTTATGTAATTCCATCCTCAGGAAGATTTAATTTGGCCTCTTACGGGGAAGCGCCCTTTATTTTGGATTTCAAAAATGCCCTTTCTGACATTTTAGCTTTTATGTACTATGTTCTTGATAGAGAAATTCCTTTTGAAAAAAATGAGGTAATTTTAGATATAACTCACGGAGTTAATTTTTTCCCTTTATACTTAAAAAATGTGTTAGAAAATCTTTTAGTTACACGAAAATATTTTAATAATTACTCTCAAAATTTGAAAATATATTGTTCCGATCCTTTTGTTCAAGGTCTTCAAGATCAAACTTTAAACATAAATTTAATTTCAGAATTGGAAATAGAAAATAAAAATTTTGAAAATTTAGTGCAAAAATTAAAAGACTCTAACTCTGTATATTCTCCAAAAGATATAGAAAAAAATAAAATATATGATCTTTCCAAATTAAAATTGACTGAAGTTTCTCCAAACTTTGAAAATTTATCTACCGTAGCCTACTTAAGAGTTTTTGTAAGGGCGCTTTCTAAAAATCTACCGCTTTTAATCTCCTTTTTAATACATAAAGCATCTGAAAATTTTGTGGAAAATTTGGAAAAACATATTGAAAACATTTTTGAAGAATATAAAAAGGGTTTCAAATTGGAAAAGGAAGAAGAAAACTTGTTTTCTGTAAAGAGAAATTTTGAATTTAAAGGAGATAGGTTTGAAGCTGTATATTTAGCATTTTTGCTTTTAAAAGCTATCAAAAAAGCTTTGGAAGAGGAAAATATTTCCTATCCCACTTCAAAAGAGGATATAGAAAAATTAGCAAATATAATAGAATATGCTAAAGAGTTTATTATTAGGGAAGTTAATAATATTTATAATACCTTAAAGAGAACCTTAGAAGAAAAAGGAGAAAATTACTTTGAGAAAGGAAAATATTATCCTTTAACTAAGCTTTTTAAAGAATATCAAAATTCTGAATTTCCTATTAATCAAGAAGAATATGAACGCATTTATAGAGACTTTTTGGCTCACGGCGGTATATTAAATATATTTACAGAGTTTTGTAGGTGTGAAGATGATGATAAAAAAATTTTATTAAGATATAAAGAAGATTTAATATCAAAATTTATAAAAAGCTGCTTAATAAACTAAATTTTATAAGGTTAAAAATGGTAAAAAAAGTATTAATCAGCTTTGTAGGTAATAATGACTATGACAAAATAAAGTATATTCTTCCAAAGAAAGAATACTATACTGAATTTTTTGCTTATATTCTTTTTAAGGAGCTTAAACCAGATTTATCAATATTTCTAGGAACTTCTACAAGTAGATGGGATTTTCTTTGTAACTTAAAAGAAACTTTGGAAGGTTCAAAGGAATATGAAAATCTATTTTCCGAAATGACAACTAAAAATCTAGTGACCAATGATACTTTAAAAGAATGGGAAAAGAAAATAAAAAAAGAAACTCAATCTGATATTATTTTAGAAATATTTGAAAACGACTTTGAAGATATTTTAAACATTTTATATAACGCCTTAGAAAAATATAAGGATTATAAACTTCAAATTTTTTTAGATATCACTCATGGATTTAGACATATTCCTTTAACAACTGTTTTAATACTTGCATGCTTAAATTTTGTATTTAATATAGAAGATTTAAGAATCTACTATGCCAAGATTACAAATACTTTTGAGGATCAAGGGAAAATAGGAAAAGTTATAGAATTAAATTACTTTAATGATCTTATAAATCTTTTAAATGCTCTTTCTTTGATGCATAATGCTTTTGATCCTTCAAACTTTGATTTAGTTTTTAAAGAGCAATTTTTTACAAATTTACATTTAAAGTTAGAAACAAATAGAAAACTTGGCTTAAAATTTAAATCTAAATTTTTTAAAAAATTAAAGGAACTAGATAAAACTAACTTTGGGAAGTTAGCTAAAAATTTATTAGATAAACATATAACTCCAAGTTTAAACAGAAAATATTTATATGAGAGAATGTTAGATAGAGCTATTAAATTTGCGGAGAAAAAGCAATTTATGAAAGCTTATACTTTAGCTTATGAGGCAATACTAACAGCGTTTATTAATAAATACAATCAAATACCCAATGTTCAAAAGCTTAATATAGATACTATCCAAGATAGAAACCAAGCCTCTAGTCTTATTGTAAAGGCCCTAGGAAATATAGATCCAAATTTAGCTGAAGAATATAAAAAATTAATAAAATATAAGAAATGCTATAGTTCATGGTAGTAACCCCATTGGAGTTTCCCCTGCAAATTTAGAAGATCCGGATTATCTTTTAAATGTAGTTTTAAAAGCCAAAGACATTATAGAAAATATACTATCTTTAAATATTGAAAAGTTTTCTGAAAATTAAAATTATTTTAAGTAACCCTTAGTTTTTATATATCTTTTTATTTTTTCAAAAATTTTATAAAGAAGAGAGGAGTTATCTTTAATAAAAAAGAAATTTTTTGGATCTTTAAATATTTCTAAATATTCGTATGCTATCATATTCCTCATATATAAAAACTCTAAAAGTTTTTCATAGTTTTCTACAAAACCCTTTTTCTCAGCCCAAATTAGAATATCCAATTTTCCTTCTATTTTTTCCGCTTCTAAATTCATTAAACTTCTTAAAACTTTATTTATTAAAAGTTCCACTATAAGCGAAAAGTTTGAAAAGAAAGCATGCAAATAAATATGTTCTTCATAATCCAAGTTTTCACATTTCACAATCTTATCCCCTAACTTTAAAACTTCCATTTTTTCCAATATGTAAGCAAAATATCTTAATTCCTTGTCTAAAGCCTCTATATTTTCTTTTAATAGTTTTAAAAATTTTTCGTACCTTTTCACAGTTCTACTCCTTCTTCGTAGGCTAATTCATAAAACGCACTTTTATGTATATCATCTGTTATTATCAAATCTATTTTTCTATCTCCAAGTTTTCTTTTCAAATTTTTGAGAATTTTTAATTTTCCTTTTAAATCTATTTTTTTGAAAAAATAAGTAAATTTATATCTCCTCCTTTTTTTGTTAAATCTACCCTACTTCCAAAAAGAATTATTTTTGCATCTTTATCAACATTTTTTATAGCTTCTTTTATAGCTTCTATTTCCCAATCTTTAAGACGCGCCTTTTTCATAAGAACCTCCGTCTGCATCACGGATACGGGAAGAAAAGCAGATACTAACCGATGGTATCCAAACTTAAGCTATTTAAGAGAGATACGAGAGGGTTGATATTTACCTTTTTTATGGAAATATTTTAAAATTTATGGAAATATCTAAAAAATAAATTTACACCTTTATTGCATCTCTATTTCTCCAAAATCTCTTCTAAACTTTTTAGATGTTCTCAACATTATTTTGCTTATTGAAGATTAACTATCACAAAGATTTCTTTATTTAAAAGATAGGAAAAATAATGAAAAAGTTATATAAAGTGGTATAGCAGTTGCAATCCCGCCTAGTAAAGCAGGCATTTCAAGTTTCTTTATTAATTTTGAAGGCGGAGAAATACAATGGTTGTGGGGAGTTGCAATCCCGCGTAGTAAAGCAGGCATTTCAAGCAAGATGGGGGTTACTATATTTACATAGTAATAGAAGATAAATACGGGTTGCAATCCCGCGTAGTAAAGCAGGCATTTCAAGTTTAACGGCAGATTTTATTGCCCTAAAAATAAAAAAGCAGTACGAGAATTTTCTAATATGGCTGTTGCAATCCCACGTAGTAAAGCAGGCATTTCAAGTACAGAATATAGAACAAAAGTATATTCAATTGGAATAGAAACTGTTGCAATCCCGCGTAGTAAAGCAGGCATTTCAAGTTTGAAGATAGAATTGATTACTGGTATGCAGTAAGTAACTTTGATGATGTACTAGTTGCAATCCCGCTTAGTAAAGCAGGCATTTCAAGTAAAATTGCATAAGGAAAATATTGTCAATCTATTTAACAAGTTGCAATCCCGCTTAGTAAAGCAGGCATTTCAAGAGAATAATTTTTTAAAATATAATTAGTTGTTAATATATCTAATTCAACTAATTTTGTTGCAATCCCGCTTAGTAAAGCAGGCATTTCAAGACCAAGCTGGAAGCCCTTGTGTGCCATAGGCAATTTTGTAAAAAAGTTGTAAATTTGTACCTCGACATACTTATTAGTCTTTTGGTAATATTTGATAACATTTTTT
>JAMOTU010000161.1 GCA_027062165.1 Candidatus Altimarinota bacterium | reverse complement strand
TTACTAAAGATTTTAAGTTTTCAAGCTCCTCTTCCATAAATTTTTCTTCTTTTGTTAAGGCTCCAAGTAGTGAAATTTTCTCTTTTAGCTCTTTATAAGCAACATCTGCTTTTGCTTCTTTCTCTATACATTTCCCATTTTCACATACATAATACACTACCCTGTCTGGTATTTTACTTAAAAAAAATGTATAAAGCTTTTCTTTTAAAAAGAAAGGGAAACTTAAGGATATTACTAAAGCACCTAACAGGTATGTTTTTAAAAGCGTCTTTTTAAAGGGCTCTTTATTTTCCTTTTGCATTTTTACCTACAAATTTGTTTTATTTCTAATAAAATAAAAGAGGGATTATTATCTCCTACATAATCTTTTTTTTCACTTAAAAAAATCCTATCTCCGCTTTCTGCTATAGCACATACATAGTAATAATTACCCATATCTATAGCTTTTGTAATTAAGGAGTTTATAGGAACAGGCACATACTCATTTTCTCCTGCATTTTCATAAAATTGATATTTTATTATATTTATATAAATTTGAGGTTTCCTACCTAAAAAACATTTTATTTTATCTACATATTCACATCTTAATACATTTGTTCCAAATACTAAATATGGAACGGATACTAGCGTGCTATTATAACTTATATATTTATATACAACTCCTTTTTCATCACTTACAAAATTATCTATCTCTACATTATGGTAAAATGTGGGAGCTAACGCGAAAGCTAGATTTACAAAAAATTTTATTACATTTAATAACATATTTGTCTTACCTCAAGCACTACATAAGAGCTTTTATCCATATCTTCTAGTGTCATTTCATCATCGGTAAAATATATATGATTTGCATCTGTTGGAATAGCCACACATACATTTATATATTTTCCTAAATCTTCTGCTTGTATTTCAAAGCCTACTGGATTTTCTAAGCTTTCCTCTTTATTTATTATATTATAACCTACTATTGACGCTTCTATATCATAATTATAAGGCGTGCAATCTATTTTATCTACTTTTATACACCACATATGAAGGTTTAACTCCTTGTTATCTCTATAAAATTTATACGTGTTTGTTGAAAGAACGTAATGATTTTTATTAATATAATCTACATTATAACTTTCTAAACTCTTTTTCACTTTATATGTAAATACACCATAGGCATAACTTATTTGCAAACTTAAAATTAAAAATAGTAATAATTTCTTTATTATCTGCATACTTGAATAACCTCTAAATATACATAACTATTTGTATTTTTACTTTTATCTGTAAAATATGTATTTCCTGAACCTCCTAATACTCCTATGCATATATTATAACTATTTCCTAAATCCTCTGCTACTATTTGATAACTACTTAAAAAGTCTCCTATTTTTACTCCGCCTGCTTCTTCTTTTTCTAAATAAAAACTACTTAAATATACATATACCGATGTTTTTGACTTACATTTAATCTTTACAACATTTTCACATTTAAACCGATAATATGCTTCATTTATTCTATAATACTTTTTACTTAATGTTCTTGTATTTTCATCTATTTTTACTATATTATAAGAGCAAAAAGTTTTACTTATATCATCAACTATTTTTGGAACTATTACTTGCATCTTAACCACCTGTTATTCTTGATACTAGTTGCATTACAGCCATCATAAACGCTCCATATCCCAATATCCCGAACAAAATCAAAAGCATTTGTGTTATTTTAAAATATGCATCTATACTTGATTTTAAATTTTGAAAATCTTCATCAAATTTACTCATCTTCTTTTTTAAGAGCATATTTATAAATTCTACCGTTCTTTCAATTCCAGCTTTTAAAGAGATTGAAAGCGCCATTTTTTCTAGCCCTTCTAAATATTTATCTAAAAGCTTTATTATTTCTATTATTTCTACATATTTCTTATTTATCTTTATTCCTACACTATTTTTTAAAAGCGTAAGAATTTGAGAAGGAGGAAGCCCTACATTTAACGAAATTTTTAAAAGAAGTAAAACTTTAATACTATCTAAGTAATTGTATATTCTTCTTGTTAAAGGATTTTTTCTTTTTAGAAACACAAAAAAAACTATTGTTATTACTAAATACAATACTACATATATTTTAAAAATTTTTATTACTATAGGTAAATTGTTTGATATACCCATCGCCATTTTGCCTAAAGTTTCAGAAAAGTTTTGCACCATACTATTAAATTGATTTAAAAGGGCATAAATCACAAGCGATATTATTACAAATAGTGCTATACTTTTTCTTATCTGATTTTCTAATTTTTCCTCTGCTGTTTTTATTACTTTATAATATTTATTATATTCTTCTAATACTGTCGGAACATCTTGATTTACAGTTTCTAAAGCTTGTATCAAATCTAATAAATCTTTTGATACATACTTTTTATAAGCATCTACTCTTGATTGTCTTTTTTTATACTTTTCTGATATATCTTTATATGTTTTATCTTTTGTTAATTTATAAAGCTCACTATAAAGTGTGCTTATGTCTTCTCCTAAATCTAACGCTAAGCCTTCTACTTCTACTATAATTTCATTTAAGTTCTTTTTAAAAAGCACTTTTTACCTCTCATAAAATAATTCTTTTCTACATATTCCTTCTAAATCATCGTTTTTCTTACATATTTCATTATCTTCTACAATTACTCCATATGTCAAAACATTTGAAGGATAATTTAAATGAGGACTTTCTACTAAATTAAAGGATAAATCTTCGTATCTTAAATCACTTTTTCTTGTAAGAAGATACACATGAATTTTATTTAAAAAGGGAGTTATAAATGTTCCTTCACTTAACGCAAAAATATTTTTCATTCTACTTTCTACTTCTTTTACATTTTTTGAACTTGGAAAATGTATGTTTGAACAATAACCAGTAGCACTTTCTAAATTGCATTTTGCATAAATATTACTATTAAATATTTGCACTACCCACGGTATTTTTATATCATCTTCGGAAGGAAGGCCTTTTGGATACACGTTTAAAAGCTCATCGCTATATCTTACTGCATCATATTTTTTTAATAAATTATATAAAAACTCTATTTTGTGCTTGGTTTCTTTTATCATTTCTTTTAAATTTTCTATCACTCTTTCTGCTTTTATCGGAGTCCCATAAAGCTTTGCTTTTATTTCTACTTTTACCGGAATTTTATAAATGTTTAATTTATCACTTCCTAAATCTTCCCCTAAATAAACTTTTGAATAATCGTTTAGCTCATTTTTTGCTTCTACTTTTTTTCCATTTAAAAATGTATAATAAATTTTTATATTACTTAAATTTGGAATTTTAAAACAAATTTTCGTATAATCATCTTTAAATAATACCACATCTTTTGTTATCTCATTTTTTATTATGTTTTTTGCACCTATGCTCGCTACTTTATAGCATATTAAATTATTTTCAACATAAGGATATAAACTAACATCATTATTTTTATACTCATTTAAATTCTTTTGATAATATTTTATTAACGCATCTGCTACATTTTCCATTGATTTTTCTAACTTTAACAATCTATCTTTACTTGAAACTAAATTGTAGTTTACAAGTGCATATACTATGTTATTACTTATTATCATTAAGAATAATCCTGCAATAGTAAGCGCTAAGAGTGCTTCAAATAATGTCATAGCTTTTCACCTATCTTGTTCTTTTTATATACATATCTATTTTAAGTTCTCCTTCCTTTCCACTTTTACTACTTATTTTTTTTATATACACACTACAATTATCTAAAATATCTTTTATATCTTCTATATCATTTTTATTTTTTATTTCCTTTTCAAATTCTATTATTTTTTTCTTTTGCTTTACAATTTTTACTTTCCCTAATAAATCCTTTTCATATACTTTATCTAAACATAAATCATACTCTTTTTTGCTCTCTAATCTCTTTATTTTTGCTAAAGGAATGTTAATTCTTATTTTTGATTTTCTTACAAATCCATATATTTTTTTCCCATTTATTACATCTAAAACTACTTTTTTTGTATCTATTTCCGGATATAAATAAACTACATCTACACTTCCAATTGCTTTTGCACCTTTTTTGCCATACTTGAATTTTACCATCAAATTATTTATTGCACTTGTATTTCCATCTATTTTTAATTTTTCTATTTTTTCTCTAATTTTTGAAAGCATTAAGGCATTTAAGCGTGGCAAAGCTTTTCTATAATCTTTATCTGTTAAAACTATTTCTTTTTTTACTACTACTTTTTTCTCTTCTTTTTTAAAAAATAAACTTTTTACTACAAAACCAAAAACTAATACACTAAATACCAAAACTCCTGCATATATATATTTTTTATCTATTTTAAAATATCTTCTTTTTATCTTCTTGTATTCTTCTTCACTAATTACAGTTGGATACTCACCACTTAAGAAATTTACTGCTTCATCTTCATTTTCAACATAATATATGTTGTATTCTCCTTTCTCTATATCTTTTATAAATAAATAATTTTTATAAAGTAAATTCTCTAAACCTTCATCTTCCATATAACATATTAATTCTCTAAACTTTTTTAGCTCTTTATTTTCTCCTTGATATTCAAAATCATTTTTTTCTTCATCAAATATAAAGCTACCTAAATATTCCATCTTTCACCTCTTACCTTACAACTAAATCTGCATAATAAACTCTTATTTTTCCTCCAAACTCAATATAATCTTTTGTTATCTTTGTTATTGGTGCTCCAGCTAAAATATCGCCTACGTGATAAACCTCTCCATTTACTATTACCATACACTCTTTTTTATTGCATACATAACCATCAAAACTTTTTAAATTCTCTAATATACTTACTTTACTTGGAAGTTTTATTTTACTTTCTAAACTCACCTTATTTTTATTTTTATCTTTATTTACTAATAAAATTTTCATACTATTTTTTAAAGAATTTATTTTCTCTTGATAATATTTCTCTACTTCTTTTATCTGAACTTCACAATTTGCTTTCATAGCTTGTAGCTGATTTTGCAACATTTCTACTTGCTTTTGCATTTCTTCTTCTTTTCTTTCTAACTCATTTAACTTAAGCTTATACTCTTTTACAACTTCCTGCATTTCTTTTTCCAATTTTTTTAAATACTCTAAATATCTTAGTTTTATTTTATTATATAAAGTTTCTATTTCATCACTTGCTTTGGCTTTGTTTTTCTTTTTATGATAAATAGCACTATGTTTTTTTTGCACCTTTACATTTAAATTATTTATATTTGTAGTAGCTAAAGCCATATTTAACAAAACTATAAAACCTACTAGTTTTTTCATCTTTTTACCTCTTTTTATTTTTTACTTTTCAACCTCAGGTGTTATAAAAAGTAAAATCTCTGTTTTACCCTTTTTATTATCTGTATATCCAAATAATTTGTTTAAAACTGGTAGTTTTTCAAAAAGCGGAACTCCTTTATATGTATAACTTTTACTGTTTTCTTCATAGAGAGATACTAATACCGTTTTTCCCGGCGATATTATATAAGGTATGTATACATCATTTGTTGAAATTACTGGAATTTGACTATCTTGAGTTTGAATAATATCTTTTACACTTGAAAGGGAAGAATATATATTTAAAAATACTTTATCATTCATTATCATAGGAAGTATTCCAAGTTTTAATCCAACTTCCTTAAACTCTACATTTGTACTTGTTGTTGTTGT
>JAMOTU010000160.1 GCA_027062165.1 Candidatus Altimarinota bacterium | reverse complement strand
CAACTGGAGAATGTCAATAAAAACTTTCTTTTTTTCCCTTTAATAGATAATCAATAGTTACATCTAATACAAAAATTTTTAGAAAAAATTGTAAAATAGTTTTAATAGATCTCTTACTATTGTAATATATAAGTTTTATCAAACTGGGAAAATCAGTTAATTTAATATATTTTCTTTTATAAAGCTTAAAAACATTAGGAAAATAACGATGTATAAAAAAACTCTTGTAAATCAAATATCAGTAAATCATTCACAAAAGCATATGTATTAAACCTCAAACAATGAATATTCTATAAATCAACAATTCTATATCTAAACCTGACTGAATATATACAAGGTTTTCATAAATTGAAAAGGTAAGTCAAACTAATCATCAAAATACAGCCCAAAATTTTCAAGAATATCTAGTTAAATCTTTAAAATTTATTAAAATTGAATATATAACTAAAAATTTAGCAATTTCCTCTAATATTGGTCAAATAATAATACTCCAATATTTAGAATTGACAAAAAAATTTTTTCCTATAAAATATACTAAACTACCAGCTGCTAATCATCCTAATATAGCTAAAAATAATAACAAAATTTTGTAAAAATTAAATTTAAATCTAATTTGTTTTATTATCAAGAAAAAGAACAAAAAACTAACAAGAAATAAAAGAATATCCATTTATTTAAAAATTAAAAATAAAATGAAAAGATATATAATAAGTTTAACACTTTTGTTTGGAATATCAATATTTTTAGGTTGATTAATAAGATACTTTTATCAAGAAAGTTTAATAGATAAAAATAATAAAAAAATAATTAGGGACTTAAAAATTATTAAAAATAATTTACTTTTAACTATTCAATCTTCACAAAAATTACCTGACCCCGACTATGTTATAGACATATACTCTGGTATTAAAAAATGACTTTACTGTCATTTAAAAGAACCTTTTTTCTGAAGATGTTATGTATACGCAAAAACTTGAAATAAATTTCAAATAGCAGGTATAATAAAAACAAAAAATTGACGAAAAACTATTATTACTTGAAATACAAAGACACCTTTAATTAAAGACCGAAAAAGTAATTATTTGATTACAAATGGATCAACTAAATTTTTCCCCTATGATCCTACATGAAAATTATCACATTGATATATAACAGATTGTACTTGAAAAATATATATAAATAACGACCAAATTACAAACTGTAAAAATTTTAAAATAAATAATTCTGATATAATAAAAGTAGATTGACAGGTAGAAATTCTGCTTAGTGATTGAAGAAAGTTGAATATAAGTAGTATAAATTGACAACCAGCGATATTTACTCTTAAAAATAGATTATATACTAACAAAAATGAGGATATTTTATTAATTATAGGAAAAGCTATCGCAAAACTATGAAATTTTAAAATAAAAAATCCTTGATGAGATTATCTAGTAATTAAGTGAAATATATTAGAAATTTATATCAAAAAACAATCATATATAGTTGAAAAAAAATGAAAAAAAGAAAAAGTAAAAATTTCTTATAAAATTTTAAAAAATAACCTAGATAAGCTTTTTACAAATACTTCTTTAAAAGCTGATATACTTTCTAAAAAGATAAATTTAGAAAATTTAATTATTTTAGATAAGTAAATCATCCATACAAATATATGACTTTCAATCGATTTTTTCTAACAAAGTTTTATAAACTTTTTTTCTAATACTTTCTGGATATCTATAAAATCACTTTTCATAATCCGTAAGATTGTTGACTAAATCTGTATTTTTATATTTTTTATATAAATTTTTCTTTAATCTAAGTAATCATATACTTCGATCTTCCACTAAATCTAGATTTAAATTTGCTTTTAGTTTATCTATTAAATTCAAATATAAATTTACACTTTTGTAAATATCATTTTTATCATCTAAGATAACAGGGTCTATTCTTATTCATACTTTAAATCATTTTTTTTGAACATATCTAGCAAAATCTATCCTTGTTTTTAAATCTGATGTTCACCATTCATATTTAGTTATTATAGCTTGAGGAGAAAAAGTAATAGCAACAATTAAATTATTTATATAGTCTTTTTTAAAAATCTTTCCATACAACCTTTCAAAACCTTTATTTTCACAATCTTCAGAAATCATCTGGCTTCAATCTTCAGATATCTCCTTTACAATTTGTTTTGTCCTTATTTCCAATTTTACTTTATCATTACATTTTTTTATAACTTGAAGGATTTTTTCTAAAAAATAAATATTTTTCTTCAAATACACTAAACCTAAACTATCCTGAAAATCTCAATCATAAAGTATAATCTTTTTGTTAGGATATTTTTTAAAAAACTCTTCTAAAAATTTTTCTAAAAAATTTAAATAATCTTCTATATTAAAAAATTTAACCATATCTGGCGATTTAAAATAAGATTGTAGATAACAATAATGACATCTTCATTGACAATTGTATCATCTAATTAATCAATATCAAATTACTCATTTAGGAGTATAATTATCAGGTACATGTCTTAAAAATCCTAACCTTTTGCTAGAAATTATTAGACGAATCTTTTCCTTAGTTATATTGTAATAGTCTTGGATAGGATTTTCAAAATACATTTCCCATTCATCAGTAAAAATGAGTTTTTCTATTTTAGCAAGTCTCTCGAGCATAATGAATACAAATTAAACTAACTAAGAATTATTATTTTCCATTGCTTGAAGCATTCTAGTTTGATTTTCTACTATAAGATCGTTAATTATTTCATCTATTTCTCCATCTAAAATAGCAGGTAAGTTGGACCGAGATTTTTTAATTCTATGATCAGTTACTCTATCTTGAGGAAAATTGTAAGTTCTTATTTTTTCTGATCTATCTCATGTTCAAATCTGATTAAGTCTCTGCTCTTTTAATTCTTTCTCTCTTTTTTCTTGCTCCAATTGATAAAGTTTAGCTTTTAATATTCTAAAAGCCTTTTCTTTATTTTGAAGTTGAGATCTACTATCTCATACATTAACTATTATACCTGTTGGTTTATGATGTATTCTTACTCAAGTTTCATTTTTGTTAGCATGCTGTCATCCTGCAGATGAAGCAGCATAAGTATCAATTTCAATATCTTCTGGATTTATTTTAATATCTATATCATCTACTTCAGGAATTACAGCTACAGTAACAGTAGAAGTATGTATTCTTCATCAAGATTCAGTTACAGGAATCCTTTGTACTCTATGAACTCAAGATTCAAATTTTAGTTTTGAATATACTTTATCTCAAGATATTCTTACTACTGCCAACTTTACACCTCCTAAATCTGAAGGTTGATGTTCTTCAATTTCTGCTTTTCGTCATTGTTTTTCTGCATATCTCAAATACATTCTTAAAAGTTCAGCTGCAAATAATGCAGCTTCTTCTCCTCAAGCAGCAGGTCTTATTTCTAAATAAATATTTTTATCATCATTAGGATCTTTAGGTAAAAGTGCTATTTTTATTTTTTGTTCTAATTCCTCTTTTCTTTCTTCAGCTTCTTTAAGTTGTTGTTTGGCTAATTGTAACATTTCTTCATCACTTTCTTCTTCCAAAATCTGTTTTGCTTCATTTATTTGATCAATAGTTTCTTTATATTTAACATACAAATTGTGAATATTTTCCAATTCAGCCAATTGTTTGTTAATTTTAACTAATTCATCAACATTACTAGCTATTTTAGGATCATAAAGTTTTTCTTTAAGTTCTTGGTATTTCTTTTCTAATTTTTCAAGTTTTTCCAACAACATATTTATTTATTAATAAAATAAACTAAAAATTCCAATCACCTTTCAAAGCACTTGCTTGAGTATAATTTGTAACAGTAGATTCAAAGAAATTTCATTTTTCCAAATTATGATCCCATAATCTCTCTAGATGTTTATAAGGATTTTCGGTGTATTCAGGATAAAGTGGTTTTAATCATATAAGATTTAATCTTTCGTTTGCAAGCCATTTTGTATATTTATCAATAGTTTCTTCATTCATACCCATTATTCAATCTCCTATAATATGTGTAGACCATCTAATTTCCCAATCTACAGCCTGCTTAAACATTTCATATACTAAATCTTCATCAAACATATCTGGAAATTCTCTTTTTAAATCTTTAATTAAATTAGCAAAAAGTGTTACATGAGTTAGTTCATCTCTTCTAATATAGTTAATCATTCTTTGAGAAGCAACCATTTTTCCTAAATCTGCCATTGTATCAAAGAAAGCAAATCCATTGTAAAAATATATTGATTCTAAAAGATAATTTCAAATTACAGTTCTAAAAAAATTTCTATCTGTAGGATTATCTATAAAATCTTGATAAATTCATCAAATAAATTTATTTCTTTCTAACAGATATTCATCATCTCTCCAAAAATAATATACCTTATCTCTCTTTTCCGCTGGAACTACAGTTTCTAAAATTGTAGCATAAGATTGACTGTGAATAGCTTCTTGATAAGTTTGTATTGCTAATATCAAGTTAATTTCAGGAGCAGTTATATAATCATTTATATTAGGTAAATTCATTGTTTGAATACTATCTAAGAATGTCAGAAACGAAATAATACCATCATATGTTCTTCTTTCTGCATCAGTTAAAACTTCTAGATACTGTTTAGCATCTTCTGGTAATCATTTTACTTTCTCAGGAATCCAAAAATTTCAAATCATAACATTATATAATTGTTTAGCCCGTCAATATTTAACATTATTTAAATTAAAAATACCTGTGGTATTTCATTTTATCACTCTCCTCTCTTGTAAATTATCATCTCCTTCAGGATTAAATAACTTTCTTCTAGGAATGTATCATTCTTTTTTCTCTTTTACTTGTATATGTTCTTGCCATTTATTTTTAAGTTCTTTTCCCAATTTTTCTATTAATTCTTCCAGATTATTAGCTGAAATAATCACTTTTTCTCTAGCTCATAGAAGATTATCAAAATAATCTTTTGACTCAGCTCTATAAATGCCGTTTTCAAAAGTAACATTTACCTCTAATTGTTTTCCATCTCCTACAGGAATATTAATAGTAAACTGTTTCATTTTAGTCTATATTTATATTCTAAAACAAATTTTTAATTTTATATTTATACCAACCATAAAAAGGTATTTTTGTAAGTTCTACTATCACAAAACAAAGAACTAAACCTTCTAAATTTTTATAATTTAAATTATTTAATCAAGGCATAATAATATTAAATTTTTTTATTATTAACCAGACTACAATAGACAGAAAGATAGACACCAAAACATCAACCAATCCAGCAACACCAATAAAACTTTTATCATTGTTGGCAAGTTTATATAATAATCTATATATTCCAAACCGAAATAAAATAAGAATAATTACTAATATCAGAAACTTAAAACTTATTGATTCTATCATAATTTGATAACATATAATCTAACTAAAAAATTTATATAGTCATATTATCGTTCATCAAAACACTATTAACCCTAACCATATCAAAAAATCTTTCTAAGTATTAAATCAAATACTCTAAAAAACTTTATCTACTATTCAAATCAAAATTTTAATGACAATAATCAATCAAAGCACAAAAGCCAAAACTATTAATGTTCCTAAAGAAAAAATAAAAAATCATAAAATTTGATCTTTTAACGGTGCAGACTCTGGATTTTCTCACTTATCTTCCCAATCTTTTCTAGTACTAACAAAAATTTCTGAAGAAATTTTTTCAAAATC
>JAMOTU010000159.1 GCA_027062165.1 Candidatus Altimarinota bacterium | reverse complement strand
TTGGGGCAAAAGATATTCCAACGTTCCAGGAAAGAGCGGAATTTGTTGAAATTACTTCTGCCGGACTTAAAGAATCTCACGTTCATGACGTAACAATTACAAAAGAAGCTCCAAATTACCATCAATAGGTGAAATATGTTAATATTGAAATTTATAATAGGAGGATTTATTGTAATTTTAATTGATTTAATTTCAAAATCTTCTAAATATTATTTTATAAGTGGATTAGTTCCTCTTTTTCCTACTTTTGCATTAATAGCTCATTTTTTTGTATATAAATACAATGGTATAGAAGCTCTTAAAAAAACTGCATTATTTGGATTATTTTCATTATTACCGTATGGATGTTATTTATTAAGTGTATTTTTATTATCTAAAAGAGTAGGTTTTATTTTAACGATTATTATATCGTTAATTATTTGGTTTATATTAGCATACATAATATATTATTATTTTAATAAGTAAAAAGAAAGGAAAATTATGGAAGATGTTAATTTTTTTAGTAATTTTCATAAAATAAAATGTTTTATAAAGTATATAATATGGGGAATTATATTATTAATTTTAATTTGTAATTTTTTTGGTATAAATATTTTTAATTTTTTTGGATTATTAGGATTAGATGAAAAAACTATTGTCATAGTAATTTTGTTGTTAATATTAAGTTTAATTTTAGAAGTTGATTTATTTCCAATTGATAATAAATTAGATAAAACAAATTTAAAGTTATATGATTTTTCTTTACTTGCTTCTGGTAATTCTATTTTTTTAGAACCTCATAAACATCCATATATATGGGAAGATTTTGTAGGAAATTATTATGCAGTTAATGCTCCATGGTTGTTAGAAGAAAACTCAAATGAAGAATATGAAAAAATGCTTGAAAAGCATAAATTAAGATATTTAGATGAAAAAATGGTAAAAACTTATTATATTTTTTTTACAAAAACTAAATATAAAGGTTCGATTGAGAGATTTTTTTATTTTATCAAGAATTTGTATTTAAAAATACCTGATGTTATAAATAAAAAAGTAAGAATTATTATAATTGATGATATTGCACCAAATTATACTTTTTTTATAGGTGAAAAACCTAAAAATGTAATACTTGAAAATAAATATAAATCTTTAGATTCTAATGATTATTTGGATTATTCTATTTTGTATTTATCTGATGAGCCTTTTATAACGGAAGAAGGTATGCCAAATTGGTGTGTTATAACTATTAATTCCCCATTAAATAGAACTTTATTAGAACAAGCTAGAAAATATGTTTTTTCTGATAAACTAAATTATATTAAATTGAAAAATAAAGAATTAAAAATAAATGAATTTATTGAAAATTTTAATACTATTAAAGAAAAGTTTAAATAAGTAAAATTATGCTATTTACTATTCCTCTTATGAAAAAAGCCGGGTTTCCTGCTGAAAAAGCTGCGGCTATTGAAGTTGCCGCTTCTACAAACGGTCAGCTTATGCCGCCTGTTATGGGTGCTGCGGCGTTTATTATTGCGG
>JAMOTU010000158.1 GCA_027062165.1 Candidatus Altimarinota bacterium | reverse complement strand
GTTTTATATATTCAACAGGATTAATCCTAAATTGATTTAATTTTTCATAATCTTTTTGTATTAGATAAAAATCTATTCATTTTACTGGGACATGTTTAATATCTTCATTTCTTTGAATTGTTAACGCAAGCACTTTCAAATGATAATTGTCCTTCAAATCAATTTCAGCTAACATATCTACATTATTAACATTAACGATCAATTTTATTTTCTCATTATCGTAAGATATAATCTTAACAATTTGTCATTTTAAATAACGTTTAAGTTTATCAGATATTTTGAAGTACAACAAAGTAGGAATATCTACACCTTCTTGCAATTTAAATCTCAAAGACAATAATTGTTTTACTAACTTCAAAAGTTTAGTTTCTGTATTTATGCCTGATTTAATATAAACAATCTTATCTCTGGTTAATTTTACATTTTTTAAATGATAATGCTCTTTAAATAACAAATTGTTAGTATAAATAACAACTTTACGTTTGTTTTTTAACCAAATAATATCATAATATCATTTCTTTTTACTATTCTTATCTGAAAACTCAAACCTTAATTTTATTTTATCATTTCATTCTTTACAACTTGCTAAAGAAAACTTCTTAGGTAATTTTTCTTTAGAAAGTTTATCACAAAATTTCTCTTTCTTTGTTTCTTTGTATTGTAAAACATCCTTTAACTTCTCGTAAAAAGCAGTTATACTAACTCTTTTGTTATTTTTTAAGAAAGATTTTATAAATTCATCATATTTTTTTGACTCTTTTTCTCATTTAGCAGCTATTATGTAAAAATTGTTATCTTTAAATAAAATCTTTACAATTCACTCCCAGGTTTTCTCTTCTTTATCTTTTCAATTGATATAAACTAAATTTATCAAAACTTTATATATAAGTATATTTCACTTTTCAGCTATTTTTCTTAGTGGAATAATTTTGTCTTTATAATAAGTAGAAATATAACTTTTAAATATTTCTTCTACAGTAGTAGGAGAATAAAAAGATATATGAGATGTAGTTTGATTTATTAAATTGGAGGATATCAATTTTATCAATTTGTCAGCATTTAAATATTGTGTATCATCATTGTTAAAATCTTCTATCGTATCTTTTATAGCTTGATTATGTAAATTAGTCTTTAAAATATTATTGTTAAAATAATATATTTGATTCATCAAATCTTTGTTTTCATAATATCTATCGACAAATTTATATAAAAAACTAATATAAGTTTCTATCTCATCTTTGTAATCATCTATATGATCCAATCTATCTATAAAATATTTCCAAAAAGAATACAATTTAAAAACATCTATTTCTTTATCATTATATAATACTCATCACTTTGATAAAAACACAGCTTTATCTTCAAATGTGTTTATAATTTCATTATAAAATTTCCACTTTTTATATCTACTGAAATCGCTACATTTTTTTAATACAGAAAAAAATCTATCATTAAAAAATTTATTTTTCTTTATATAATTTTCCAAAAACTTACAAACTTTATTTTTATCATAATTTTTCAACAATTTTTGTATGTACTCCAAATTTTTTCAATAAATAAGATCAACCCTATATCAGTTAGTCAAAAATCTTTCTACTACTTTATTACAAAAATAAGGCGTTAACTTTACTTTGTCTATACAAGTCAAATTATAATAAGTTCAAATGTCTGCTTTTAAAAGATTTCATTTATTTTTAACATAAAAATCATAACTATTTTTACCATAAAAAATTATCTCAAAGAAATTCTTTAAATTTTCTATAGTATCAAATTTCTTTAAATTTATTCTCTTCAATTTATCGCTACTGACAGAAACTTTATACGGTAATATAATTTTATTAAAAGTCACTACACCATTCTTATATTCAAAATTACTTCATGAATTATAAATATATCATTCATCCAAGAACTTAATTTTAAATGAATTTATTTTCTTTTCTCCATCCCAAACTAAATTTGAATAACATATATCTTTCCTACAAATCAAAAAATTAAGATTAACTTTCTTATCATTGTAAATAGCAAAAGTTTTATTAAAATCTATTTTGAAAACCAAAATAATGCTCAACAAAAAAGTCAAAAATAATCAAAAAAATTTGAATATATTGAAAGACAGATTTTTATAAAAATTAACCAATTTTTGAATTTCTTGTTCAGTATTTTGATAAGTCATTTTATTTTTGTTTTTGTTTATAAAACTTACTCTTAAATTTTATATATTTTTAAAATTTTGTCAAATTTTTAAGCTCCTACTCTATAATAGATTTCTTTTTCTACTAAATCTTTCTTTCTTCCCCATTTTAATCTACTAATTTCCTTAATAATCTTTACTTTTTCAGGAGGATTTAAAGGTTTTTCATAAGGATTTAAAACTGAAATACTAAAAGGTCTAGTAGGCGAAGTATTTACTGAAAGTTTAATAACTCACTTAAATCTATCCATATTTATAAGATCAGTTTTTGAAAAATCAGGAGCAAATTGCTTTTCTAGAAATTCAGCATCTTCAGGTCATACACGATAAGCCATCATAGAACCTACGTTACCAAAAATTGCAGGTCTTAAATCAGTCTTTCATCCCAAACTTTCTTGAACAAGTTGATCAATATATTGATGAGCTATTATAAGACCTAATCTATATTTTCTGGCTTCAGATAAAATTGTTTCAATAGAAGGATTAATATAATTTTGAAATTCATCTATATATAAGAAAAATGGCACTCTTTGATCCTCTGGAATTTGAGCTCTACGCAATGCAGCCAACTTAATATGAGTAACCATCATAGATCATAAAAGTTTTGAGTTAAGTTCACCCATTCTACCTTTTGAAAGATTTAACAATATTACTTTTCCTTCTTGCATAGCCTGATAAATATCAAAAGAAGATTTTGGTTGTCATATAATGTTTCTAATAATAGGAGTTGTAGTAAATGGTCAAAACTTAGATTGGAAATATGGAATCATTTCTTGTTTTTCTCTATCTCCCATTGCAGCAAATGTCTTCTCCCACCAAGCTCTTACAACAGGATTTTTTACATTTTTTAATTTTAATCTCTGAAAAGCTTCATCTGTAAAAAGTCTAACAATTTCAACAAGTGTTCATCATTCTGGTTGTTCCATCAAGGTAAGTACACCATTTCTAAAATAATCTTGAATACGAGGTCAGAAAATCTCTGGTCAATACATTTGAATAAACATCTCTACAAGGTCATTAGTTACTATATCTCTTTCTTCCTCAGTTTCTGCCTCTAACACATTAAATCATATTGGATACTCAGTATCTCAAGCATCAAAATATATTAAATCCTCTATCCTTTCTTTAGGATAATATTGTAACAAAAACTCACATAAATCACCATGAGGGTCTATCAAACAGAAACCTCTTCATTGAAGTAAATCTTGTTTTGCCTGCACTAAAAGCATAGTCGATTTACCAGTACCTGTTTGTCATATAATATAAAAATGTCTAAATCTATCCATTGGAGAAAGATATATTGGTCTTTTCACTCAAGCATAAAGATTATATCATAATAAAATTCATTCTTTTGGTAAGTCATCAGGAGCAGGAACTATTTTAAATTTTTGCCATAAAATACGAGGGTTTTTATTAAATCTAGAATGAGGAAAATGATAAATTGAAGAAACTTCTTTAATATTAAGAATTTGGCTATTTATAAAAAACAATCTTTTATAAAGAGTAAAAAAAGGTCTAGAAAATAATCTTAAAGCAGTATCTTTAGCAAAACTTGTTAAATTTTTATCAGGTAAAAAAACAAATTTGTTTAATCATATATAATTGTATTGATTAAAACTTCTAACAAGATCTTCTATTAGTCTCTTTGGTCTTACAGGATCGATTCAAGTAGCAAAAGCTCTAATAACTATTTCAAAACCTTCATCATTTACTTTTTTTTCTAAATCCTGAATCTGAGAAGATGTAAATTTTCATTGTGCTTCTTTTTCTTCTTTTTTAGAAGAAAAACCAAAAAGTTGAGAAAAAAATCATCTTCATTTTTTTATTTTTTCTATTTTTTTTCTTAGTTTATGTTGCCATTTTTCAGACAATGGTGATATTAAAATTTGTAAATTTAACTTTTCATCTTCTTGAACCCTTGAAAATGAAGAAAGTATACTATCCATTGGATCAGCTTCAAAATTTTCATAAGTTTTGATAGGAAGTGCATCATCTTTTTCTAAAACAAAATATCATCATCGCATATATTTTCAGGCTTCTAAAAGTTTAGGTCTTTCTATAACATCTATAACACTTCCAGGATAAAAATTACTTATCATCTTTTCAAAAGTCTCTACATATTCAGCAGGTACTCCTAAAATAAATTTTATCAACTCTCTTTCTACTAAAATTTCTAAAGATATATAATCTTGACCTAAAACTCTTGATAAAAAATCAGATTTATAAATAGAATAAACATTTTTTAAAACTTGATTCATTACCTCAATATTTTGTTTCATAGATTGGATATTATCTTGCGACTTGTCCAGTTCTGAATCTCTCTTTGGAATTTTAACTAACAAAAACTTTATATTTTTAGCCTTGTTTTCATAATAAAATTTTTTATATCTATAGAAAAAGTATACTAAAAAGATTCAAATTATCACTCACAATAAATATTCCATATTTCGTCATTTTTTCATCAATTATAAATCTACATAAAAATTATAATTATTTTTTTTTAAATTGCAAAAATTAAAATGCAATACATCCATATAAAAAACTCTAACAAAAACTTTTTTATAGTAGATCTTAAAAAAGAAAACAACAAAATCTTTTCTAATCTTGCTATTAGAGCTATTAAAAAATATTTAAAACAACCTGGCCTTATATTAATTTTTACAAAAAAAACTTCTTATGCCAGCAGTATAATCTGCCAAGATTGTTGATATACGCCTTATTGCAGACAATGTGATATACCTATAGCTCGGCATAAATGAAAAGATTGAAAATTTTATTGATTGTGTCATATTTGTAAAACACAATACAATTATCCTATTCAATGTCCCAATTGTTGAGGAATAAATTTTAAAGAAATAGGAGTAGGTGCTGAAAAAATAAAAGAATTTTTGATAAATACCTTTTCTTTAAAAGATGAACAAATACTAATAGCCTCATCAGACAAGCTAAACTCACCTAACAAAATCAAAAAGTTTTTGAAAAATCTAAAAACAGCAAAAATTATCATCTCTACTCCAATTTTATCTACTTGACTAAATTTAAACAATTTCTCTTCAGACCTCTCTTCCCTATTCAAATCCCTAATCTCTTTTATAATCATCCAAAACGCTGACATATGATTAAACATTCCTGACTTTCAAACAAATTATAGAAATTTTATTTATTTATATGAAATTTTTACAAACTACAATGTCAAAAACTTTATAATACAGACCTACAAACCTGATAATATATCTCTAAAATATGCTGTAAAGCTAGACTTTGAGTGATTTAAAAAAGAAGAACTAAATTTTAGAAAAACTCACAACTATCCACCTTTTACTCAAATGGCAGTACTTTTATATAAAAATGAAATAGAATCTAGAGTTTTTAATAAAGTAAATAAATTGTATGAAGAATTACTTTATCTTAAACAAAAATATCAACGAGAAGATCTAGAAATATACCCTACTCCTCCTCTAATATACAAAATGTTCGGAAAATATAGATATAACATAATTTTAAAATCAAAAACTTTAAGAGATTTTTTAGAAGTAGTATATGAAAAATTAAAAATTTTTGAAAGATGATTTAAAATTGATCGGATGCCTAACGAACTTGT
>JAMOTU010000157.1 GCA_027062165.1 Candidatus Altimarinota bacterium | reverse complement strand
ACCACAGCACAACCAAAAAGACCACTCTAATCTTAATTTCTAAATTTTTAAAAAATATTTTTCATAGATTTGCATTTTAAATTCAGTTTAATTCTTAATTCTAATTGGATTTACTCTAATTTTCTCTTTGTTTATCATCTTACACTCTCATTTTGTAGTTTTATTTTCTTATGGGCAAATAGCTTTAGGTTAGCAGCTATACAGGTTATGGTAAAATTTAAATTATTCCTGACAAGTCCTATAAACCTTGTAGTGGATTGTTTCATTGTAGTTTTTATTAAAGCAAATGTGTGTTCAACTTTTGCTCTGATTTTATGTTTTAGTTTCTCATTTTCTCTTTGATTCTTTCTATCTTCAGCACTCATCTTTTTTGTTTCTTTTAGGCAAACATTATTTTCTATCTCTTTTTCTTTAAGTAGCTCATCAATCTCTTTAGATTTATAAGCTTTATCAGCTCCTAATGATTTGATATCATCACCTAGTTCTTCCACAAATGTATCTATGGTTGATATATCAGATGTATTAGCAAATGTTGTAATTGTTTCTAATATAGCACCAGAATCAGCATCTGTTGCTATATGATTTTTGTATCCTGTAGCATATTGTTTTTTACCTGCTTGATAACCAGTTCTAATATCTTTATCTACTTTGTCTTTATGGTCATAGCTATCATCTTCATCATCAATGATTTTCTTTGAAGTTTCAATATCTTTAGTGTCTATATCTTGAATTTCATCAAGTTCTTCGTTTTTAAGTGTTTTAGAATTAAAAGCTTTTTTCTTTAATAATCTATCTACTATTTTTCTTGATGGTTTCTTTTTTTCTAGCTCTTCTTGAAGTAGTAAATCTATAGCTTTATTATCAGCTTCAACCTTTTTTCTACTTTCACTTTTTTGCTCTTTATTTTTATTCTTGATGGTGTTATTGTCAGACTTTGTTAGTGTAGCATCTATAAGTACATCTTTCCCACCAGATGCTATTAAACCTGCATCTTCTAGCTGTTGATTTACATTTTCAAATAGTTTATCATAAAGTTTATTTTTAATTAAAGAGTTCCTGAATCTCCCTATTGTAGTTGAATCAGGTGCTAAATCTTCAAGGCTCATACCTACAAATCGCAAATATAAGAGATTTACATTTAACCCTTGCTCTGCCTTTTTATCACTTAGGTTATAAAACTTCTGGATAAGTAATATTTTAAACATTAGTACAGAATCATATGCTTTTACACCACATACATTTTTAGTACCAATTCCATTTTTCTTTAATATTGGTCTTAATTTCTCAAAATCAATAATATTGTCTATCTCTTTTAAAAAAGAATCAACATATTCTAATCTTGAATCTACGAATGAATCTGTAAAAGTATTACTTTGTTGTTTAAATGCCAATTATGTACCTTTTTATTTAAGATAATTATAGCAAAAAGTGGTTATATATGGCTTATATAAAGGGATGAGAGTGATTTATTTTTTAAGTGTTACTGTGCTGTGGTCTCACCATCTAGTGCATTTGTGGTATTGTGAA
>JAMOTU010000156.1 GCA_027062165.1 Candidatus Altimarinota bacterium | reverse complement strand
AGTCTCTATATAAAGTATATGTTGATACAGATTTTATTTTATGAGTTTTCATTTTATATATCACCTGTTTAAGCTAGATGTAAGAGAAAAAAAGAATGGAGGCGCGCCATTTTGCCGCGCCTCTATATATTACATATAAACTTCACCATCGTCATAATAAGTTGGGTCAATACCAAGAGCTTCATCAGGGTCTTTTATACTATTTACATCAATTTTTTTCATCATTTCTTTACTAACATCTTCAACTTTAGTTTGTTTTAATTGATTATTTAATATTTCTTTTTCTTCTTTTGAAAGTTCGTTATGATTAAACAATTTATCTTTTAAATATGAACCAAAGGAATGAACTTTATCTAAAATACTATCTTTAATATTAGATAATCCTTGTCCTATTTTATTAACAATATCGTTATTTCTTTCCTTTTCTAGTTCTTTTTGTAATGCATTTATTTGGTTATGTAAGTTATCAATTTCTTTTTTATCATGCAACCTCATTCCAGCCGCGCCAATTCCAGCACCTATCCCTACACCTAATAAACCTATTCCAATTGCTTTCTTTTTAGAATCATTTTTATTACTTTGATTTGATAATACAATAGGCATATTATATACCTCTTAGAATTATTTATTATTTTTTAGCAATTGAATTCATATGTTTTACATCAACTTCAATGTCGTTTTTACCTGTTTTTCCTATTATATCTTCAGGTCCTGCGTTTGCAAGCATTCTCTGTCTAGCTATTTTTAATGATTCAGTATCTCCTCTTGGGTCTATAACTAATTGATTACCTACAACTTTAACACCTTCATTTGCTTTGTTATATAACTCAGTTTTGTCAGGATTTACATTTGGCATCATTTTTTCACCAACAAGATGTTGGTTAGATACAGCTTCATTGTCTTTATGTCCCATAAAATGTTTAGCAGCATATGCTGCTCCAGCAATAGCTGCTCCTGCTCCTAATATTCCTGCACCAATTTTAGCTACTTTTTTTATTTTTGCTTTAGTCTCAGGAGAAAGTTCTTCTAAATATATTTCATATAAAAGCATCTTTATTTTCCTCCAAATGTTTTATATATATCTAAAAAGAAATAAGAAAAGGCGCGGCAAACTTCAAAACACCGCGCCTATTAAAAATTATCCATGAAGTTTAGATTTTAAATATTCAACTACAGATTTTCCTTTTTCTTTTACAGATTCAACTGCATCGTTTACTGTTTCTGCCGCATCACCAGCTAAATCTTTTGCCTTTACTTCAAGTCCTGCTCTTAAGGGACTTTCTCCTTGTAATCTTTTTTGATAATATTCAATACCCATCTTTATTCTATCTATTGGATTATCTTCTTTACCAGTATCAAGTTCTGCTCCTTTAGCATATGCTGCACCTGCTCCTGCTAACGCTGCAATTCCACCAACAGCTCCAGCTATCTTAGCAGCTTTTTTAAGTTTTTCTTTAGTTTGTGGAGAAAGTTCTTCTAAGTAAGCTTCTTGTAAGTAGAAAATTCCTAAAAGCATTGTTATATTTACCTCCTAGA
>JAMOTU010000155.1 GCA_027062165.1 Candidatus Altimarinota bacterium | reverse complement strand
ATTTTCCGAAAACATAGAAAAAGAAAAAATAAAAGAGGTAAATGATGGAAAATCAAGAAAATAAAAATGAAATCAAATATCCTGAAGAGTTGGAAAAACTTTATAAAGAAGCATTAGATGCCTTTGAAGAAGGAAACTATACAAAAGCAAAGTTAAAATTTGAAGAGGCTATTAAATATCATGAAAAACATAATATCCCTTATAATATAGATGCTTTAAAAATTCTTTCTCATATATATTTGCTTTTAAATGAAAATGAAAAGGCTAAATATGTGCTTTCTTTAATATTAAAGTTAAATCCAAATGACACAAATCAAATCTTTAAGTTAGCTATAGCATTAGCTCAAAACGAGCAATATAATGAAGCTATAGAAATATTAGAAGAATTGGCAGAAAATTTAAAAAATTCTCAAAATGTAAATGAGGATGTATTAGCTTCCATTTACAATGTTTTGGGAAACATTTATTACCACAATAAAAACCTGAAAAAAGCTGAAGAAAGTTTTGAAAAAGCTTTAAAATATAAACCAGATGCAGAAACTATAAAGAAAAATTTAGAATTTATTAAAAATATGAAAACAAATTAAGGGTTTAAAAATGAAAGGAATAATTTTGGCAGGAGGAAGTGGAACAAGATTATATCCAGTAACGGAGGTTGTAAATAAGCACTTGCTTCCTATATACAATAAGCCAATGATATATTATCCTTTATCTATATTGCTTTTACTTGGAATAAGGGAAATCCTATTTATAGTGAACAAACAAGGTTTAGATATGTACAAAAAACTACTTAAAAATGGAGAGGATCTAGGAATAAAAATAGAATATAAAATTCAGGAAAAACCTAGGGGACTTGCAGAAGGCCTTATCTTAGCTGAAGACTTTATAGGGGATGATAACATTTGCTACATATTAGGAGATAATATATTTTTTGGACATAATTTGCCAAAATATTTAAATGAAGCAAAAGAGGAAATAGAAAAAAACGGTGGAGCATATGTTTTTGGATATTATGTAAAAGACCCGGAGCGTTTTGGAGTAGTAGAATTTGATGAAAAGGGAAACGTAATTTCAATAGAAGAAAAACCCAAAAATCCTAAATCAAACTATGCTGTAACAGGACTTTACTTTTATGATAACAAAGCTGTAGAGTATGCAAAAAAGGTAAAGCCATCTGATAGAGGAGAGCTAGAAATTACAAGTGTAAATGAGATGTATCTAAAAGAAGGAAAATTAAAAGTGAAACTTCTAGGTCGTGGCTTTGCTTGGTTTGATGCAGGGACTCATGATAGTTTTTTGGAAGCTAGTAATTTTATAGCAACTATTGAAAAGAAAACAGGTCTTATGGTAGGATGTATAGAAGAGATCGCCTATCGTCAAGGTTTTATAAATAAAGAGCAACTAGAAAAACTCGCCCAGCCGCTTTTAAAAACGGAGTATGGAAAGTACTTATTGGAAATTGCAGAAAAATCTTAGAAAAGAAATATAAGTATGGGAATATAAATAATAGATAGTAAAGTTGAAAAGAAAATAATA
>JAMOTU010000154.1 GCA_027062165.1 Candidatus Altimarinota bacterium | reverse complement strand
AATCTATTCTAGAGAAGTTAAATGAAACTTCTCTTATTTTAAAAGTTGTTTATTATGCAATTTTAGCGGACAAACAACTTGTTAAGCGTGTGGAAGAAGTTGCAAAGAAATTTGAAGATGATGAAGTTGTTGAATTTCTAAAAAAAATAAAAGGAGTGTAAAATGAAAAGATTAGTTTTAAGCGCAATTGTAGGTTTAAGTTTAGCAAGTGCATGCAATTTGTTGTCTAAAAATTTTTTTGAGACTTTAGTCAAAAGTAACAATTCCGATTATTGTCTAACTAAAAATAAATACTATTATTTAGAGTATAAAAATGATTTTGGAGATTATGTAAAAACAAAATTTCCTGCTTCAAAAGCTGTTTTAGGTATGAAAGAGCATTTGGATAAAATTGAATTTAACAGAGATGTTGATAGAATTTATTTTTTGGCCTTTTTAATCAAAAATAATAATTTTTTTAGAAAATTTTTTAATCCTAATGATAAAGATGATGAAATTTTTTATTATTCAAATTACTTAGCATCTTATTTGCGTTATGGCGGAAATTTAGGTTATATTCCACTTACAAATTTAACTTTAGAAAATTTACAAACAAAAAAAGTAAATTTTAAAAAAACTGTTAGTAGCGTGCAAATTGCAAATGGACTTATTAGCTATTTTGCAGCTGCTAAAAGCGAGAATGAACTAAAAAAAAGGATTTTATTGTTAGCAAGCTATATTTTTGCTTATACAAAAAAAGATCCTATAACAGGTAGTTTTAATGAAGATGTATTTGTAAGTTTAAGATCCTCTAATAGCAATATTTTAATCTTTTTTTTGAATACAATTCTTAAAAATACGAAAAATCCAAAAATTCAAAATTTTATTTATTTATTAGTTACTCAAAATAGTAATATTGTAAAGTATATGTTGCGTGATAAAAATACAAAACAACTTTTTGAAAAAGCGTTAGAATTTTATAAAAAAGCTAAAAAATGCTAAACAAAAATGAACTTATCGAATTTTTAGATTCTTTTGAATATGTTGCTAAAAAAACAGAAGCTCTTCTCCAAGAGCTCTCTTCCTTTAAAGATACAGACATTAGAATTAAAGAAGAGATTGATAATTTGAAATCTCTTCTTTCTAAATTTAGTTCTTTAGAAGAAAAGTTAAAAGAAGATGTCAGTTTAGTTGTAAAAGAGGAAGTTAAAAAAATTTTAGAAGAAAACAAAGCAGACTTAACTAAACAAATTAGGATAATTAATTACCTTGTAAAAAAATTAGAAAAATTAGAAACATTAAAAACTAATTGTATTTATCATTTTTTGGGTGGATTATTTTTAGGATTAATTCCATTTTTGTTATTTTATTTTAATTTCTTTAAATTTTAAACAAATTTTTTCTCGTGTAAAAAATTAAAAAGGATAAAAAAAATGATTAAAAGTTTTAATCTTGGTGAGATGGAAGCTTTTATTTTAGAAAAAGAAGCGAAAAAACAAAAAATTAGTCAGTCAGAACTTATAAATAAGCTTATTCAAAATAATTTAGAAGATATGCAAC
>JAMOTU010000153.1 GCA_027062165.1 Candidatus Altimarinota bacterium | reverse complement strand
TTGTATTTAGATTTGAAGAAAATTTATTAAAAGATAAGGAAGAGGCGTTTAAATTGGCTGATGAAAACGAACTTTTTTACAGATTAAAAGATAGATATTTTTACGGATGGGTAGATATAAGAGATGAACAATTTTTAAAATATTGGTTAAAAAGATTTGTAAATAAAGATTTACAAGAAATAGAAAATGATATTTTTGTTTGGGATAAAGATGGATATGTATCTGAAAAATTAGTATTTAAAAATATCGAAGATTTTGAATTCCAAGATAATACTGCTTATACAAAGAAGGGGATAGTGTATGTATGATAATTAGGAGATTACTGAAGATTATACCTGAAGATATTAAATGATTAAGGCCTGATGATTTTTAAAGATTAATAAAGGGAATGGCTGAAGATGGAATTCGAAGGTGTCTGATGATAGTTGATGCTATCAAAAGATATTGTCTGTGATGATTTACAGTCTGTGATAAAATATAGTCTGTGAAATTTTTAATTTACTTAGTTTTTTATAATGAAACTTATAGTAGATAAAAAGCAACGTTTAGCTAAAATGAGGGCTCATACAGGAACACATCTTTTGCATGCGGCTTTGGATAAAATATTATGAGGTACTAAACAGGCTGGTTCTTTAGTTGATGAAGATTATTTAAGATTTGATTTTACTTCTGAAAAATTATTGAATTCTGAACAGTTGAAGCAAATAGAAGATATAGTAAATAAGTGGATAAGCCAGTGATATAATGTAATTGTTGAAGAAATGTCTTTAGATGAGGCTAAGAAAAAATGAGCTAAGGCATTTTTTGATGATAAGTATGGAGATATAGTAAGAGTAGTGCAAGTAATAGATGATGAGGGAAATCCAATTTCAATAGAGCTTTGTGGATGAACACATGTTTCTAATACTTCACAAGTAGGTGCTTTTAAAATAATAGATCAAGTTCCAGTAGCTAGTGGGATTAAAAGAATTGTTGCTGTAACAGGTCCAAAAGTGGCTGAATATTTTAGAAAAGAGGAGGAAAAGATAGAAAAGATAGCTTCTAGTTTAGGAGTTAATTCTAAAAAATTGGAGGAAAAGATAAATGCTATTGTGAAAGATTATGCTGAGTTAAAAGATAAGTTAAGTATTTTAAAGGATAAATATTTACAGCTTTTGATGGAAAGGCTTTTAGCAAATGCTAAAAAAGATGACAAGTTTGATTATATTATAAAAGTACCTGTGGAAATTTTAGATTTGTTTAAATTTAAAGAAATTGTTAATTATTTGAAGAATAAATATTGAAATACAAACTTTTTAGTATATAATGATGAAGGTGTATATGCAATAAATGTATGAAAATGAGATTTTAATGCTAAAGAATATATAAGAGAGAAAGGTTTAAAATGATGAGGTAATGAAAGATTTGTACAATGAAAATGATTTAGGTTATAAAATATTTTTATTTATTTACATTAATATTCATGAAAAAAACTATAAAATTAGGATTATTGGCATTTTTGGCTGGGCAGGTAGCTACACTTTTTTATAAAGATAAAACTTTTAAAGAGAAAT
>JAMOTU010000152.1 GCA_027062165.1 Candidatus Altimarinota bacterium | reverse complement strand
AATTTTTAAAATATTTGAAAGCTTGAAAAGTATTAAGAGATCAAGGAACATCTTGATGAGAAGCAAAAATATTCAAAAAACTTCATCAACATAAAGCTTGAACTCCTACTATGTGATGATGATTGCTGCTTTTAGTGGTAGCTATATTGGTGGCTTTTTCTTTTGTATTAAAGAAAGTTGGCTTGATAAAATATTCGTTGCTAAATCAGAGAGAAACATATATCATACTTTTTGCTTTTTTTTCTATGTGAATATTAGGATTGGTGGATGATTTTTTGAATATTAAAGGAGTATGAAATGTGAAAGGATTAACTGCTAAAATGAAACTTATATGGATGTTCTTATTTTCGAGTTTTATAGCTTATTGGTTTTATGTAAAACTTTGAGTAGATTGGATAAATTTTTGGCCAATAGATGGAATAATTCATCTAGGGCTATTATTCCCTCTTTTTATTTTTTTCTTTACAGTGTTTATTGTAAATGCTGTGAATATAACAGATTGATTAGATTGATTAGCTTGATGATTAGCATTGATAGTATTATTTGTGTTGGCAATAATTACTTTTTTTTATAAGTGGTATTTGGCAACTGCTTTGATATGAGTAGTAGTATGAGCACTTTTGGCATTTTTATGGTTTAATATCAATCCTGCTAAAGTTTTTTTAGGTGATAGTGGAGCTTTGGCTATATGATGATTGATAGCAGCTTTGGTGTATTTGTTAAATATAAAAATGGGCATACTGATCCCGTTTATAATTTTGTTTTTATTGTTTGAGATAGAGTTATTTTCCAGTTTTATACAAATTTTTTCTAAAAAGTTTTTTAGAAGGAAGATATTTCCAATTGCTCCTTTTCATCATATGCTTGAATACAAATGAATGAAAGAATCTACTATAGTAATGAGATTTTGGCTTTTGCAATGAGTTTTAGCAGGTATAACTCTTATTTTAATATTTTATCAGTTTGTTTGATAATATGAAAAAGCTTTTTACTTTAGTAGAACTTTTAATAGTAGTAGTTATTATTTGAATTATATTGTGAGCATTGAGCTTTCTTTCGTGGAGATATATTTTGAGGTTAAAAATGCAGACTGATATAAGAAATTTTGAAAATTTATACAGTAGTGTATATAGCCAGACTTTGTGATATTTTTCTAAAAATTATTCTAAGACTTGATATATTGTTATACAGTCAGGAGGTAATTGTGTTTTTTATTACATTCAAAGTGGTGTTGATAGTATTTTAAAAAAGAAATTATGTTTTTGATTATCTAAAATAAAGAGTTTAAAAATAAATAATACTCAAATAAATTCTTGAGAGTTGATTTTTAACTCTTTTAATATTTGAGTAAAATTGAAAGATAATTTTTGAAATTTGTATACCGGTTGAATTTTAGATATAATTTTGACTAGTCCTGCTAAAGATAAAAAAATGAAAGTAATGTTAGAAATTGGAAGGTTGTTTATAAAATAACAATTATAAATTTTGTTCTAAAACTCTAAAGAATACTTTTCTAGTTTTAGGTCAGAAATATCATAGTACTTTTATATTTTCGTTTCATTTTATTATTCAATATTTAATTTGAAATTTGTAAACAGCTTCAGCAGTTTTGGAATCATAAATACCATTTACAGGTCATTTGTAAAATCCTAACTTTTTTAGATAAGTTTGTAGTATTTTTACTTTTTCATTTTTTTCTCACAAAAGAAATCATCTATTGAGAGTTAATTTTAGATTGGATATTATTTCATTTTTATTTTGTTTTTTTGTTTTATTTTTAAGTCTTGAAGGTATGATATAAGTTTTATATAAGTTTTTGGGTATAATTCATAATTTTATTAATTGTTTTTTCATAAATTGTCTGGTTTTTGGTCAAAAATATCAACATCAAGGATCATATTTTGATTTTACTAGTTTGTATTTTAATTGGTATTTACATAGACTTTTTTTGGTAATAGGTCAAAAGTATCAAGTTGTTAATTTTTTTGGAAAAAATCACAATATAGCTAAATACTTTTGTAATGTTTTTACCCAAGGATCTTTTCTTCCTTTGCTAAGTCAAATTCACCATAAAGTTATTTCAAAAAAGTTGTTTTTATAAATAGGGAAGTTATCTCGATTGAATCATATTTTTAATTTTTTTGTTGGAGGACAAACATATCAAACAATAACTTTTTTACCAAAAGAAAGGCTTCTTATCAATCATTGTTCTCATCGTCACATCCATATGTCAATTCTGTCATATCTGTTTCATCTTTTTCAGGCTTTTACAATAGCTCATCATCTATCCTCTACTATTCATACACCATATCAAGGAAAGTATATTTTAGTTCAAAATTTATAATTTTTAGGTGCTGCTATTACACCATTAAAGACTTTTTTGTGAGAAGCTGTATAAAAACCTTTCCCGTTTAATCTAATTTCAGCTCGATAACTTCATTTGTGATAAAATTTTTGATTAGGTTTAGGAGAATAATATCCTGATACAATAAATTTTTTAGGATAACATCATTTAAGATTGATAGCTCATCATATTATGGGAAGTGTAAAAAATAGTGCTAAAAGTTTTTTCATCTTTTGAAATTTTAAAGTTAAATATAAAATAATTTTATCGAAAAATATATTTTACGCAAATTTTGGCCTTGACAATTATATTAAAATATATAATTATATTTAATGTCTAAAAACAGGTTTAGGAGGAGATCATGAATGTACTATTAGGAGTTATTAATTTTATTATTGGTGTTACAATATTTTTAGACGGTTTATATGAGAAAGATAAAGTAGAAATATTAATAGGAAGTTTGTTTATCGTTGGTGCTATTCTTTTGATTTTTATGCCTTTGATAGGATGTTTAGTGTTGATGGGTACAATTTTAGGTTATTTTTATTGGGATTATAGAAAGTCTTTATAATGGCTAGAGGTTTTTTTCCTCTGGCCTTTCTTTTATTGAAAAATTTATATATTTTTTTATAATAGTTTATAATTTATTTAAATATTTTATTTTTCATGGAGATTAAAGCTTTTAATGGAGAGTATTTTGAAAGGTGAAGAACTTGGTATATTATTTTTACTATTTTTGTTGTTTTTTTTGTGATATTTAATATTTTGTATTGAAATTTTTGGGGGATAATAATATTTTTTATTGTATTATGAATTTATTTTTATTTTTTGCTTCAATGACAAAAAAGGATTAAAATTAAATTTGATGAAAATTGAGTATACATTGATACTAAATATTATCCTTGGACATCTTTTTTAGGGTTTACCATAGAAATAGATCCTGTTACTAGAAAAGTTAAAAATATAGTGTTTGTTTTACAAAATGGAGGGTATCTTGTATATACTATTGATGATGATGAAAATAAATTTAAAGAGTTTACATTAAAGCTTTCTGAGTATTTACCTGTATTGGAGCAATATAATCAATCTTTCTTTGATAAACTTTTAAGAGTTTTGAAATTATAAATCGCCTCGGTGGCGGAATTGGTAGACGCGGCGTCTTGAGGGGGCGCTGGGCGTTTGCCCGTGCGGGTTCGAGTCCCGCCCGAGGCATAAATTAGATGATAAGTTTAAAAATTAAAATACTTTGATGTTAAAATTGATATATAAAATTTTAGGTTTTATTTTGGTTTCTTTTATCTTTTTTGTTTTCGGAGTTGATACATATAAGGTAGATGATTATGCTCCTATCAACAATACTGATTCTGATACCGTAGTAAATGAACAAAATCTTTGAGATGATTCTTTAAGACAGGGTATAAGAGATGTTTGAAAAAATATTGAATGAATAGCATATGAAGATATAAATAATTCTGAGCAAGCACAGAATGCTACATTAAAATATTTTAAGAAAATTTTTGATTATTTTATAGCTTTATTAGGTTTTTTTACTTTGTTATATCTATTATACAATTTCTTTATTATGCTTACAGCTTCTTGAGATGATAATAAATTTAAAAAATGAGTAGATTGAATAAAAACTGCTGGATTAGTAATAATATGATTGGGGGTTAGTTGGATTTTTATAAGTTTTATTTTTTATTTAGTAGATAAATTTACAGGATAATGTTTTTAGCATTAGATTCTTCTTTCCCATATGGAGATGAATTTACTAAATGAGTTACTGATAATACTAATCAACTTTCTAAACAGATTGTTCAATCTTCTATGTTTGATAAATTGTTGCAAAGTGTTTGAATAAAAACTTATGCTTTGCAAGAAGGCTCAGCAGCTTATTATATTAAGACAATTGTAGATTATTTCTTGGGTATTTTGGCTGTGTTGGCTTTATTTGTTTTAATTTATGGTTTTTATTTACTATTATTTTCTGATAAAAATTTTTCTGATAATTACAATAAAGCTAAGAAATATATTTTCTGAGCATCTGTTGCAATTATAATTATTTGAATTAGTTGGCTTTTAGTTAGTTGGTTGATTTATATTGTTGGAAAAGGTGTTTAATTTTTGACAAATTTCTGGTTTTTAGTAAAATAAAGGTAGTTTTAATTTTTTTTATTTTCCGATGGAAAAACAATCTTTTGTAGAAAGAGAAAAGAAAAATAATTTTGTAAATATATCAATTAAAGATTTTGTTATTGATTTTTTTGGCAAATTATTTGTTTCATATTTTTTAGCTATTAG
>JAMOTU010000151.1 GCA_027062165.1 Candidatus Altimarinota bacterium | reverse complement strand
TTATAATAATATTAACAGTTTATTTAATATATAAGTTAACATTTTTATTTACACTAATCGGAATTTTTGTAGTAGGATACATTATATATGAGATTCTTAAAAACAATTTAGATGAAGAAACTTTAAAGAAAATTGAAAATAAACTTTTTAAAAAGAATGATTAATAATTTGATTTGATGAAAGCGCGCTGTTTTGTGTTTTCGGCGCGCTTTTCTTTAAAATTATAAAAAATTCAAGGAGGTTATAACAAATGAATGAAATTTTAAAAAAGATTAAAGAAATTAATAACGATAAGTTAAGAACAATATTATTTTTTATATCAACAAAATTGATTATAGGAGAAAGAAAATTATCAAAGAAAGATTTAAATTACATAAAACTAGCTTCAAAAAATAAAAAAGAATATGAAACTTCAATAGAATTTTTAAATCAATTATTAAAACTAATATAAAAAGGAGGTATTTAAAAATGGTAAAAGTTGAAATTAGAAAAGCTAATAAAGAAGAAATATTAAATGAAATTAATGAATCTTTAGTAGCTTTCTCAGTAAATAAAAGAAAAATAACAAATCCTAAAAACATAAAAGTAGATAATTCAGAATTATACAAATTTAGAATAGAACTTGATAAAATAGAAGTTAATGGGTCAACAATTGACTGGATAAAAGAGGTTGAAGGTTATATCATCAAGAATGACGATAATATATATCTTGTAAATAAAGACTTTGTTTTTTCTGATATACTAGGAGTTACAGTTCATTTGCTACCAAATTTACTAGAGAAATTAAATGAGATAAAATAATTTTAATTTATTGATGAAGCGCACGATTTTAATTTGGCGCGCTTATCCTTATTAATTAATAAAAACCAAAAAATTCTTTAAAAAAGGAGGTGTAAAATGTATAAAAATTTATTAAACTTTAAAGTTGTTTATAATTCAAATTATATTGGTTGTCCAAACTGTGGTATGCCATGTAAATATGTCTTTGATATGTTTATATATAGAAATAAATTAAAAAAATATAATTATAAAAGCAAATATAATTATTTAAAAATGAAAAAAATATTCAAAACAACAAATTATTATAAAAAGAATAAGATTTCATTTAGATAGATAATTGATAATTTTTAAAAAAATTATATATAATTAAAAATATAAAAAAAATTAGGAGGTGTTTAGAGATGAAAGTAGTTATTGTATCTGCTTTTATTCCTTGTGAAGGAATTTACGAAATCAAAAGAATTTCAAAAGATGAAGCAATTGATTTAATTAACAAAAACGAATTGGCAGGAATTTATACAAATCATCAAACAATCAAGATATTAGGATTAGAACCTTGTCAAGGAAGACCGATATTCAATCCAAATGGAGATGAGATTCAATTATGGATAAAACCGAAGGGAAGATTAGAGTTTGGTAGAGAGTATTCAATTGAGGAGATTGAAGAGATAGGATATGACATTTGGATAGCTAAACCAATGTTGAATTGATAGATAGATAGATAGATAGATAGATGAAGCGCGGGGTTTCGCCCGCCTTTTCTTTTTCTTACCACAA
>JAMOTU010000150.1 GCA_027062165.1 Candidatus Altimarinota bacterium | reverse complement strand
AAAGAAATCGTGGAGAATGATTTAAAGTGAGATAATAGAGTTTTCGAAGTTGATGTGGTAAAGATATGAGAATTTATTAGACATGATAAAGATAAATTAAGAAAAGTTTTACAAAATATTTTATAGAGTATAAATACATTTTTAAGCATATTAAGCCATTTTTATTTATTGTAATCTATAATAAACTTGATTTTAAAAATTTATAGACTATAATCTATAAAATTTTATATTATCTCTATACTTTTATGGATATTTTAGAAGAGAAGTTAAAGAAAGTTATACCAAGACAGCTGTATTTAAAAGACATTGATAGTATTTTGGATTCAAACTTAATAAATGTAATAGTTTGACCTAGAAGAATAGGGAAAAGTTATTTTTTATATTCTGTTATAAATCATTTATTAGAAAAAGATATAATTACTCCTAACCAAATTTTTTATATCAATAAAGAATGGATTGAGTTTGATTTTATACAAGATTATAGAGATCTTCAAAATTATTTTTCAAAATTTAGAATTGATACATCAAAAAAATTTTTTGTGTGATTAGATGAGGTGCAAGAAATTAAATGATGGGAAAAGTTTGTTTTATCATTACAAAGTAAATATTCTAATGCTATAATTTTTGTAACTGGCTCAAATAGTAAATTACTTGCATCTAAATTTGCTACTTTATTGGCTGGTAGATATATCCAAAAAGTAATCTACCCTTTATCTTTTAAAGAGTTTAAATATTTTTCGGGTATTAGTAACGAGCAAAAAGCTTTTGAATTGTATGTCAAAATATGATGATTACCAAAAGTAAGTTTTTTACAAGATGAAGATTTAATTTTTGAGTATTTACAATGAGTGTATAATACTGTATTTGTTAAAGATATAGTAGAATTTTTTAAAATTAGAAATGTATCTATTTTGAGAAAGATACATAAGTTTTTATTTTCTCAGATGGGTAGTGTGATATCTGCTAGCAATATATCTAATTATTTTAAGTCTCAAAAAATAAAGGTTTCAGTTGATACGGTAGTAGATTATATTAATTATAGTAAGGATGCTTTTTTGTTTAACGAGATAGAAAGATATGATATAAGATGAAAAAAGATTTTGGAAGTGCATAGTAAAATATATCCTTTTGACTTGGGTATAAGAAATGCAGTAGTTTGATGGAATTTTAAAAAAGATATTGAAAAGTATTTAGAGCAAATAGTATTGAATCATCTTTTAATTTGATGATGGAAAGCATACGTTGGGGTTTTAAGAGATAAAGAAATTGATTTTATTGCTGAAAAGGGTTGAAAAAAGATTTATATACAAGTTTGTTATTTACTTTCTTCGGAAAAAGTTGTTGAAAGAGAATTTTGAAATCTTTTAAAAATAAGGGATAATTGGCCAAAGTATGTTATAAGTATGGATCCCATAAAATATTGAAATTATGAATGAATTAATCATTTAAATATTTTTGAATTTTTAAATAATTTTGAAAGTGTTTTAGAAATTTAAATTTAAAATATGCAATTATATTTTGTTACTGGAAATAAAGGAAAATTTGAGGAAGTTAAAAATTTAATGGAAAAATTAACAGATTGAAAAATAGAATTATTACAAATTTCGCTAGATATACCAGAACTTGATTCACAAGATTTAATTGCTATTTCTCAAGATAAAGCTAAAAAAGCTTTCAAAAAGTTAAAAAAGCCTTTAATAGTAGATGATAGTGGTATTTATTTTGATGAATACAACGATTTTCCTGGCCCTTTGGCAAAAAGAGTTTTTAAAGGTTTGTGATTTAAATGATTAGAAAGACTTTTAAAAGATGCTGATAATAAAAATTGAAAATTTGTTACAGTAGTAAGTTATATTGATGAAGATATATCTGAACCAATAAGTTTTGTTTGACAGCTTGATTGAGTTTATGATTTTTCGTTGATTAAAATAGCATCTGAAGAACAACTTCAAAAATATGCTAGTTTACCGTATAAGTATATTTTTAAACCTGAAGGATTTGATAAATTTTATTCTCAATTAACTCCGGAAGAAAGTCAGCAAGTTTCTCAAAGAGCTAAAGCTATTAAAAAGTTTGTAGAGTGGTGGAATAATAATAATAGATTTAAATGATAACTTTAAATATCATGAAAACTTTTATAAAGAAATTTTTTAAAATTTTCTTTTCCTTGTGGGTTCAGATTTTATTTTTAAGTTTGCCTTTGTATATTCTTTTATGGTTGAAGTGGATTCCTGCTCAGTTGTTTTCATATATTAAAGTGACTATAGTGATTATAGCTGTTGTTTCTTGGTTTAAATGAATTAGATTTGTAGAGATATTTACAAGAAAAAACAAAAGATTGTTATATCCATTGGTAAGTGGATGGATAATAATATTTGTCGTAGGTTTTATTATTTTCAATATTTTTTCAGTTAAAAAAGGAGAAAAGTTGAATGAAAGTGAATTTATAAACAAGCAATGAATATATTTTTCGCAGGAATGAGTTTTATATTATTTTGATGATTTTCCAAATAAAGTAGGATTTGATATTAACAGAGATTGATTTGTAGATATTAGATATGATGCTAAAAAGGATAGTTGGGAAGAAACAAATTATGATGTAATAGGTTGGCTTTTATGGTTTGGTTTAATAATTTATTTAATAAAAATTATTAGAACTAGATTTAGTTTAAGACAAGTAACAAGTGTGTTTATAATAGTTGTTTTAATAATTAGTAATAATTATTTTATTTTTTGAGTAGATTTGCTTGATGCTATAGCAAGATGTAGGCTTAACGAATGAGCAGAGGTGTGTGAAAAATATATTAATATTTTTAATAATTGGTTTAAAGAGTGTAAAAAATGTACTACTACAAGTAGTAATCCTATAAAATGTTTAGATCCTTGAACACCTTGTGATAATTTAAAGAAAGTTGATGAAATATATTCGAAATATTGGTCTAAGTTAAATGACTTAGCACATAAATGTCAAAGTGATGTGGAAAGATGAATTCCTGAAGACAAATCAAAATGGTGTAATGAGTTTTGGAATTATAAAAGTAGTTTAATAGGAGTTTTGGAAGGTAATAGTCAAGGTGCAAATAATAAAAAAGATACTAAAGAGCTTTATAATAATCAAGAAATAGATAAGGAGGCTTTAGATGAAATAAAACAGATTCCAGAAAGAATTAGAAAGGTTTATTATGATTATCTTATTTGTTATAAAAAGAAAATATTGGAAAAACAAAAAAGCTCTTGTGATTTAATGGATATTCTAAGTAGACTTTCTTCGGATAAAGATGCTAAATATATTCAAGAATTAACTCAAGTTGTGCCTTATTATTCTAAGGAAGAAATAGATGAGTTTATAAAAATACTTTGAAAATCTTTGGAAAGAGGTACTTTTAAATCTTCTAATAAAAAATTTTCACAGCAAAAATGAGAATTAGAAAAGAAGGATATAAGAGATCAAAAAGTTGAATCTAGAGAATTAAAAACTTCTGAGGAAATAAAAAAGATTTCACAAGATTTACAAAAATTTCAAATTAAACTGGATAAAGTTGTTGAAAATACTTCTGAGCCTATTTCTCCAAGACAGATACAATATCTTTTAACTTACAAAAAACAAATAGATGCAACAAAAGAATTTTTAGAAAAAACTAAAGAGAATTTAGAAAAAGTGAAAAAGTTTGTATTTTCAGAGAAAGAGATAAAGACATATCAGCAGATTATAAAAAATTGGAAAGATAGAAAAGATTTAGCTATTTGGAAAAGATATTTGTTAAATGAAGAATACAAAATACATAAGGTTTTAAAAGAAAATGCAAAAAATCTGAAAGAATATATGGATGAAATGAAATATTATAATAAAAAGGCTAAAAAATTACAAAAAGAAATAGAAGAACTGGAAAGGATTAATAAGGCTACAAAAAATTTAAAAGAAGATGCTGAAAAAATAGTAAAAAATTATAAGAATTTATCTAAACTTATAAATGTTGTAGATAAACTTCAAAGTGCTGTTTCTATATTGTCAGATGCCGGTGAGTTTCAAGATGCTGCTAAACAAGAATGAGTTAAATTAGATGATGGAAGTGCAATTGTAGCTTCTACTTTAAATAATACGTTATGAAATTTATTAAATGATAATCCATGGGACCAAGCAGTACAAGTTGTTTGAGATGCTTTAGAAAAAGTATGAGATAAACTAGGAATAGAAGATATGAAGGATATTTGAGAAAAATTTAAAAAAGAGTGGTCAGTATGATGACAAATAAAACAAGCAATAGAATATGCGGTAACAACAGATGAAAAAACGTTTGAAGATATGAAAGAAGAATATGATAGAGTATATCAAGAAGAAGTCAAAAATGCTTGAGTATTGAAAAAATCAGTAGTATTTCTTAAATATAAGGTAGTATGAAAAGCATATTATCGGTGAATAAGATGACTTTCTAAGACTATTAGATGAACGGGCAGTCTAATTAACAAAATAAAAAGTTGGTTTTAATTTTTTATAGGATATAAACGAAGAATGATTGATTTTTTGAAAAAATTTTTTAATAGTTGGCAATTTATTTTATAATATTTTTTTAGAATGCTTGAAGAATTTTTTGAAAAAGGATTTGAAAATTTCTTTGAAGAATTTAAAA
>JAMOTU010000149.1 GCA_027062165.1 Candidatus Altimarinota bacterium | reverse complement strand
TTATGTATGGTCTTTTTTAAAGTCTATTAATAAATTAAATTTGAAAGATTTAAAAGAAATAATAGATTCTTTAAAAGGTAGGTTTGGTCTAGATAAGATATTTTATGTTAAAATTAATGATGATGATAAAATTAGTAGTGTTGCTAAGATAATAAAAGAAAAATTTGGTGATGATGTAACAATACAAAAAGATAAATATGATAAGATAGGGCTTTTTGTGAAATGATTAGGGTATTATTATAAAAGAGATTTGAATAGTGATTTGAATAAGCTTTTGAGATAAATTTTATTTATTAAGTAGTTTTATTTATGACCGTGGTTCAAGATATTTTAAAAAAGATAGAAGAAAGTATTAATACTGTTCAATTAAAGGAAGAGTTCTCTAAAAAAGGTGAAGTATTGGAAGTTAAGGATGGTGTAGCTACAGTTACTGGTTTAGAAGATGTTATGTTTTCAGAGATTGTAGAATTTGAAAATTGAAAAAAATGACTAGTATTAGATCTTTTGTCAGATAGAGTAGGAGTATTAGTATTAGGAGATTACTCAGATATTAAAGAAGGTGATATAGTGAAATCCACTGGTAAGATTTTGTCTGTTGGAGTAGGTGAGGAATACTTAGGTAGAGTAGTAGATGCTTTGGGTAATCCTATAGATTGAAAATGAGATATAAAACCTAAAGAATTTTATCCTGTAGAAAGAATTGCACCAGGTGTTATAACAAGAAAGTCAGTAAATGTTCCACTGGAAACGTGAATTAAAGCTATTGATGCTATGATTCCTATTGGTAGATGACAAAGAGAACTTATAATCGGAGATAGGCAAACTTGAAAGACGACAATAGGTATAGATACCATATTAAATCAAAAGTGAAAAGGTGTATATTGTATTTATGTAGCTATATGACAAAAGGAATCGAAAGTTAGAAGATTAGTAGAACTTTTGAAAGAAAAGGGTGCTATGGATTATACAATTGTAGTAAATGCTCCTGCTAATTCTCCGGCTGTAATGCAATATTTGGCACCATATGTAGGATGCGCATTAGGAGAATATTTTATGTTTAATGGCAAAGATGCTCTTATAATATATGATGATTTGTCTAAACATGCTGTAGCATATAGAGAAATTTCACTTCTTTTAAGAAGACCTCCTGGTAGAGAAGCTTATCCTGGAGATGTATTTTATCTTCATTCAAGACTTTTGGAAAGAGCAGCTAGATTAAATGAAAATTATGGTGGTGGATCTCTTACAGCTTTGCCAGTGATTGAGACATTAGCGTGAGACGTGTCTGCTTATATTCCAACGAACGTAATTTCTATTACAGATGGTCAGATATTTTTGGAAACAGATTTATTTTATTCAGGTGTTAGACCTGCAATTAATGTAGGTATTTCGGTTTCAAGAGTTTGAGGTTCTGCACAAACTAAAATAATGAAAAAAGTGGCAGGTAAATTGAGATTAGAGCTTGCTACATTTAGAGAATTAGCAGCTTTTGTCCAATTTGCATCAGATTTAGATGAATCTACTCAGAAGAAAATAGAAAGATGAAAAAGATTAGTGGAAATG
>JAMOTU010000148.1 GCA_027062165.1 Candidatus Altimarinota bacterium | reverse complement strand
CCGTTTTGATGGGTATTTAAAACTATTGTGTGCGGATATACATAGATATATTTTAAATCAGGATAGCAAAAATCTTCGTAAGCTAAAGTAATTAAGCAGGCATAAAATGCAATAACAGTTTTTATTTCATCTGTAATTTTTAATTTTATTCCTATAAACTCTTTTTCTTTTAAAAATCTTTGAATTTTATATTCAATAATTTTTTTCTGTTGAGGAGTTAGTTTTTGATATTCTGGAAGGTTTAATATGTGTTTTTTGTATTTCTCAGGGAGAGGAGTTTTTTTAAGCTTTTTTAAAAGTTTTTTATATTTAAAAAAAGAGAAAATCTGAACTGTTAGAAAAATAAAAAAACCTGTCCATAGGAAAATAAGAAAAATTTTAAAATTATCCATAAATAAGTTGTATAGTTTTAAATCCTGCTGCTGCTAATGCAATGCTACCTATTACATTTAGTAAAATATATATTAAGCTTTCTATAATAAGTCCGTTTTTTATTAAAAAAAAGCTTTCAATTGCAAATGTTGAAAATGTTGTCAGTGCCCCCATTATTCCAGTTGTTAGAAGCGATTTTAAATAAGGGTTTGTAATAATGCCTGATTGAATAAGACCTATTAATATACCTAAGGTAAAACTTCCTATTAAATTTACTGTTAATGTTCCAAAAGGAATATTGTGTTTTATTAATGAATTTACAAGACCTGTTGTATAAGCCCTTAAAATCGCTCCTATAAATCCTCCAATTCCAATAGCAAGATAAGTATCTATTTTCATTTTTTGTACTCCTTATCCAAAATTTGCTGCATATTGTTTTTCATATCTTCATACCATCCCTCATATGGATAAAAGCTGTCTAAAAAAACAACTTTTATTTTTTGTTTTTCTATTCTAAAAGGGTTTTTTTTAAAAGCTTTTGGTAAATTTATTATTACAAACGGCTGAACTTTAAGGTTTAGTTTTTCCACAATCCCCTTTGGTCCGTTTTTAAATTTTAAAAGTTTTGTATAATCGCCTTTGTTTCTTGTACCTTCGGGGAATAAAAATACTTTATATCCTTTTTGCGTTTTTTCTTTTATATCTTTTATCATTTTTATGATAGCTCTTTTATCGTTTCTATTTGCAAGAATCATATCGCTTTTTGTAACAAGGTATTTAAAAATGGGCATTTTTGCTATTTCATCTTTGGCAACCCATATTATTTTTTCATTTCCATAGACCGTTTCCATAAGTGGTATATCAAGGTTATTTGTATGATTCCCCATGAGTATATTGGCTGTAGGGTCAATTTCACCTTCTATAATAATTTCCTTAGCAATTAAACTTGTTAAGATTTTTGAAGCTTTTTTTCTGAGTTTAAGCTCCCATTTGGGATTTATCCCAATAAGCAGTGAAACTATTGCTAAATAAGTAAAGCCGTAAATAAATTTTAATATACTGATTATGCTATTTAGTATTTTCATTTTTTACCCATCCTATTTTGTTTTCAATTTTTACTTTTGTGTATCTATTAATCTTATTTAGAATTTTAGCATTTTGAGATTTTTTTGTAATATAAATTATCGTTGATTGAGGAGTTGG
>JAMOTU010000147.1 GCA_027062165.1 Candidatus Altimarinota bacterium | reverse complement strand
TTTCAAAAAACTTTATTCAATGGTTATGATATTTTTCTCAAATTAATTTTTTACTTATTTTTTCTCACCCATATTTTGCAATATAATAATTTATAAGAGCTCAAAATATACTTCAAGCTATTCAGCTTGCAATAGCTAACCATAAATTTATCTTTCATTGAGATGCAAAATATCCTGCTGGAATCATAACTATTTCTGATGGGAAAGGTACGAAAGTACTTTCTAAGGTCATAAAAATAAATATTCGTAAATAAGGTAGTTGAGAGATTAGATCTGTTACAATTTGAGACAATATTTCAAACATGATTTTTATTTGAAACAACATAAATAGGTATATTTTATTATCACTTGAAATCGTTAAACATTTAATAACTACTATAGATGAATTTAATTTAAATTTAATTTTCTAAAATTAATGATTAGGTGTGATGTTATATTTGATTGAATAGACTGAAGTGGGAAAACTCCAAGTGTTAATTTATTAGCAAGGTTGTGATTTACAAAAAAGGAATTTAAAAAAATTTTTTTAGCTTCTAAAAATTTAGAACAATTAGTTTATAATATTAAATTAGTTTTAGACGACAATTTAAAGTTAGTTGTTTGGGATAGATTAATTTTAAGTTTGTATTTTATTTTGAAGGATTATTATAAATTATCTGACGATGAATTAGAAGATGTATATAAATGTATTTTTAAGGATTATGATTGAAAAATCTTTTTGATATTTCTAAATTCTTCTTGGGAGGTAATGTGTGAACGTATAATTAAAAGAGGAGATATTTCAGAGAATGATTTGAAGTTAATCAAAGATAAACAATTTTACAAAAAATACAAGCAAATTTTTGAAGAAAGTTTTGAATATATTCCAAAAATTCTTGGTTGAAAAGTAAAAATTTTAAAATTAAATACAGATTGTGTGCCGACCAGCGTAGCGATATTTTTATATAGGATTTTTAAAAGATAGAATTTTTTCTTTAAGAAATTCAAAAATATCATTTTTATTTAATTTTCTAAGTTTTTTTACATCATCAAGAGTTAAAATTCATTGACTTAACAAAAATTGAGCAAAACTTCTCATATTTTTTCAGCTATAGTCTCATATTTTTCATCTTTCAAAGTCTATTATATGGATACGCGGAAAGTCTGAGAGATTAATTCAGAGAAAGTCTGATAAAATATTTTTTCAGAATTTTTCAGAATTTTTCTCAGACTTTTTCAGAACAAATTTATCAGACTTTCCTAGTATTATGTTTTTATAAGGTCTTATAAGTTCTCAGTGGATTATTCAAAGTTTATCAAGGATATAAGCTTTTTGGAGAAGATCTAAGAAGAGATATTTTTTAAAAGTTTGAAAGGTTCTGAAGAAGCTCTGAAGAAATTCTGAAGAAATTTTTATGTTATTTGAAGTATTTCATGTGATTTTTCTTCAGACTTCTTCAGATTTTTTCTCAGATTTTCTAAGTATATCATACATAGTTATTCCTTCAATCCATTTATAAGAAAATCGTCATTCTCATCGGTTAATAATTTGAGGTACAAAATCAATATTTGCTTCTTTTAATTTTAATAAAATCTG
>JAMOTU010000146.1 GCA_027062165.1 Candidatus Altimarinota bacterium | reverse complement strand
TACCTTCTTTTTCTTCTATAAAAAATTATCAAAAGTATAACCTTTGCTATATTTTTAAGCTTAATCGTAAGGTAACTCACTATAAAAATTTTGATAAAGAAACTTTAGGATTTTTTGTAAAAATAAAAGAAATTTTAAAAGAAAGTTATAAAGGAATTTTAGCTCAATTTCCTCCTTATTTTTCAAGTAAAGAGGAAAATAAAGATTTTTTGCTAAAGCTTAAGGACTATTTTTTAAAAGAAAATATTTATGTATTTTTTGAGCTTAGGCATATTTCTTGGGAAAATGAATTAAACTTTTTTAAGGAAAATAAAATAAATGTTATTAAGGCTTATTTTCCAAATTATTTAAAGTGGAGCAAAGCTTTTAATTTTGAGGATGATAAAACTTACTTTCGGGTTCATGGATTTAGAAGACTTTATTTTGATGATGTAAAAGATAAGCTAGAGGATATTAAAAATGATATTTTAAAATTGAAAAAACAGGAAAATTTTATATTTTTTAACAATACTCCAAATGGCTCTGCTTTTTATAATGCCTTTAGGCTAAAAGAAATTTTAGATGCAGTGTCAAAATAAAAAAAAGGGAAAAAACAATGATAGCTAAAGAGATATATAAAGCTTTAGATTTTGATAAGGTTTTAAATAAGGTAAAAGCATATGCAAAGGGAACTTCAACGAAAGAAAGATTAGAAAATGAACCTTTTTTAATTTCTAAAACGGAAGTTGAAAGGGAGCTAAGAAAAACTTTTGAAGCAAAAAGATATTTAGAAGAGTTTGATTATCCTATAAAAAAGCTTCCAGATTTGATCCCTTTAAAAGCAAAACTTAATGTAAAGGGTAGTTTATTTTCTAGAAAGGAAATTTCTAATATTTTAATTCTTTTAAAAGAAGCTAAAAAGTTAAGGGTAAAAGAAAATACCTTTGAAAGATTTTCCCTTTTAAAAGATATTTTGAAAAATTTACCGGAATTTGAGTCTTTTTTAGAAAATCTTGAAAGGAAAATAGATGAAAGAGGTTTTATTTTAAATTCAGCATCTTTTAAACTTGAGAGTATTAGAAATCAAATAAAAGATATAGAAAATCAAATAAAAGATTTGTATCAAAATCTTTTTTCAAAGTATCCTTCTATATTTCCAGATAGGATTATAAAGGTAATAGATGGTAAATATGTTGCTCTTGCAAATCCAAACTACTCTCAAAGGTTAAAGGCAAATTTAATAGAAAAAGCTTCTTTTAAAGTATATATAGAGCCTAAGCAAATAGAAGTTTTAAATAGAAAACTAAAAGCTTTATTTTTAGAAGAGGAAGAAGAGGAAAAAAGAATAATAAGAGAAATATCAAAAGATATAGTTTCCTTTGGAAATCAAATTTGGCAAATTTTTAAGACTTTAGAGACATTAGATTTTTATATGGCAAAAGGAAGGTTTTCGCTGGAGATAAATGGAAAACTTCAAAAGATATCTGATAAGTGGAATATAAAAAATGCACGTCATCCTTTAATAGAAAAATGTGTGCCTATAGATTTAAAGCTAAAAAAAGGTTTAGTTATAACAGGACCAAATACCGGAGGAAAAACTGCTGCTTTAAAAAC
>JAMOTU010000145.1 GCA_027062165.1 Candidatus Altimarinota bacterium | reverse complement strand
TAAAAGAAAACAATTTAAATGATATAATAGAATATGTCTATTCTTACAAAAAAACTGAACAATGATATATAAATAAAACTTTATTTAATGATTTTTTAAATCTACAAAAAGAAGAGTTAGATAAAATTCCAAAAGAAGAACTTTTAAAATTAATCCATGATAAATTGGATAATATTATAGTAATGTTGAAACAACTCAAAGAAAAATTTAAACTTACACACCAACCTAAAAACTTAGAAGAATTTAGAAAATATATAGCCTCAAACTATATAGACTATGCCATCAAAATGTTAACTCTTACTAGATATGGTGCTTTATTTGAAATAGAAAAACTTTGACCAAACTACAAATTTCCAGAAAATCAAAGAAAAAAATATTTAACAAAGCTTAAAAATATAGAAAAACAAATCTTTTGACCAGCAATAAAAGAAAATCCAGAAGAACTTCAAAAAATTTATATCTACTTAAGTCAACTTTTACAGAATCCAGCACAAGAAATAAACGAATCAGAAAAACAAATAGTAAACAAAGTGCTAAAATATATAGAAAACAAGCTATGATTCAAATCTACTTGAACAATAAAACAAAAATTTAATTTTGAATCCTTTAATTTACCAAATAAAAAATTAGATGCTAAAGATTTAGTAGATATATTTAATTTAGTCTTTAAAATTTACTGAATAAACAAAATTGCCAAATTAGACCCTACAAAATCTACAATATACGATTCTAAAGAATGACTAATAGTACCTGAAAAAAGAAAGTTTAGTATAGAAGAAACTTTAAGACTAATAACTCATGAAATAGAAACTCATTACATTACTATGAAAAACACATTTGAAAAAATAAAATCTCCTTTTGATTGAAATTATCTACCAAAAGAAGAATCTTTAGCTAAAATATTTGAAACTTTTGCTATCAATGATGAAATCACAGAAATATGAACTTTTTTTCCTCTAATATTGTGAGCTGAAATTTTAAACACTAATGAACTTAAACTTTTTATATCAGCTATCTACAAACTCACCGGTAAAATTCAAGCATCACCCGAAAATATAGAAAAAAGACTTTTAAGACTAAAAAGAAATTATCCATTTGACTTACTTTGATGACAACATAAAGATGTTACATACACAAGAGGTATTGCATCTATTTTAAATGATTCAAATAAACTAAAATTTTTCTGGTGAAGATTTAGTTTTAATTCTGTAAATTTATTAGAAAAAATACTAAAACAAAACAATCCTATAGAACGGTCTTATTGAAAATACCTCAACTTCTTTACTTATCCATATCTTATTTGAGAAATCTTAAAATGGAAACTTTCTTGAAAGAAATTAGATAAAAATTTCTTTGATTATATAAAAGAAAAATATAGTTTTATTCCACAAATAATTACACTTCAAAAAATAAACAAACTAAACCGTAAACAAAAAGAGCAGTTAGTAAAAATTTTAAGAAAGTTAAAATAAAATTTTAAAAAATCTTTTCTATATCTTCAACTTTTATTTTTCATATCATCATTTTATCAACATCTCCTCCGCTTTCAACCCAATTTCTTATTTTGTTAAATCATTCCAAATAAATAACATCTTTCATCCAAATAGCTCATTTGTCTACAAATCAAGTATTCTGAATTCATTTTTTTACTCTAAATGCATATCTAAAAGCATCGTTCAAACTACCTCATCTGATACCCAACCGTATTTGAGCAACTCTAGCAAAATCATTTTTCTGAGCCTCATAAACTAGATAATATCTTTCGTACATTCCTTTCTTTTCATATCCTTCAGGTAAAACCTGAAAAGACTTCCAAACTGCCAATCATTCTTCATCTTTTAAATAATATCAAGTTCATTGTTTCAAAATATTCCAACCAGTTTTAACAGCACTAACAAATCTTGTTAAATGAACATCTATTTCATGGGCCAAAGTAGCATAAATTTCTTTTTCTCTAAATTTAGCATAAGGATTCAACTTAACAAACGCTGTATTTCCTATTCTAGAAATCGTTATTCTTGATAAACTACTAACATCTATTACTATTTTAATATCAGTAAATCATCTTTCATTCAAATAATCTCTAACTATTTTTTTAACTTCTCCAGGCGAAAGGATTCTACCTAAAATTTCTTTATTATCCTCTTCTAAAAAAACTTTTTCTTTAGATAATTTTATCCAATCTTCATTAAATTGTCCGAATAAAAGTTGATTATACTTTAAAATCTCATTATATTTTTGTCTTTTATAAGCTTCAATTAAATACAATCTTATCAAAAGTTCATCTAATTTCTCATTAAACAAATAAGCAAATTGAGACTTCAAAGAATGAGGATCTTTAAAATATTTTTCTTTCAAAGATAAAATTTTATCTTTTGTTTCATTTAATTTTTTATCTTCAGGCCGACTATATTCAAACTTAGGATTATAATGACCTCACCAAGTTATAAAATTATCCAATTCATCAAGATAATTTTTAGGCTTTAATATAGCATTTAAATTTAACCTATTATTTAATAAACGAATCTGTTCGTCTAAATATTTAATATCTTCTACTTCTGCCTCTATTATTTTGTTTGGATTTATAAATGAAATATCTTGATATGTTTTTTTTATAGGTTTAATATAATATTGAGATACAGTATCTCTGCCCAAAATTACTTTTCTTAATCAAGATTCTAATTTTTCAAACTTTAAATTTTTAAATCTTACTTCAGATTCATATAAATCTAATACAACATCACCTTCATTCCAATTTACAACTTTTTCATATAAATCTGGAGAAATATAATTTTTTGTCTTTTTCAAATCTACCTCAACTGTTATCTGAATCTTTTCATCCTCTTCCTCTCACTCCAAAATTATCTGTCATTTTTGAGAAAGATATAAAACTTTATTCAAAGTTATTACTTTCTTTTCTGTTGTAAACAAAGATTTAGCAATATCTACTCATTTTGCGGGCTCATCTACTTTTATATCAGCAATTTTTTCTAACCTCCTTTTTAAAGGCAAATTTGACGCATTTTGAACTTCAAGCCCAGCTCTTGCATTTATCTCCAAAAGTTTAGGTCCTTCGTCAGTAATAACCCAATCCAATGCTAAATATCAAATATTAACAAAATATTGTATTTTAGAAGAATATAGTAAAATATCATCCCAAAAAGGAATCTTTTTACGCCAAAACTTAGCAAAATCTCAAGGAAAATCTTTAGTATAAATTTTTCTTTTATAATACATAGATTTTATTTTTCAACTACCTACCTCAATACCTAGTCAAACTCCTCATTGAGCGAGATTAGCTTTTCCTCAAGACCAAGGGGTAGGCATTCTTACCATAGCAGCCACAGGAATCAAATTGAAAATTATAACTCTTATATCAGCTAATCACCACTGACAAAACTGTTTAAAATTTTCTCCTGGTTCAAGTTTCTCTTCTATCAAAATTTTGTCTCATCAAAAAGTAAGAGAATATTTTCAATCTAAAATATCTATTAAGCGTCTAATGAAATCATCATAAGAATAAACCTCTTTTCATACTTTAAAAATTAATCACTCATTACTACCTTTTCTAAAGATTTTCATTTTTTCGCCAAATCTTGAAAAGAAAAACATACCATTTTTTCAAATTTTTTTTATATTTTCTTCAGATTTTCTTCAAATTTCTTTCATCTCCACTATCATTATTCCTTTTCACTTACTACCTTTATTTGGCTTTATAACAAATTCCTTTTCTGGTAATGATTTTCGATCAAAATCAAATAAAGTCTTACGAGAATCTATAATAGCAAAAGTTTCAGGAACTGGTATTCCACGTAAAGATAAAAATTTTTTTGTTTTTAATTTATTGTCAGCTAAACGAATAGCTTTTTTAGGATTAAATCTTTTTATATATTTTAAATT
>JAMOTU010000144.1 GCA_027062165.1 Candidatus Altimarinota bacterium | reverse complement strand
TGAATTTGCTTCTTTGTTAAAAGTAATTTTCTTTCACCTTTAGGTTTATATCCTGGCACTAATGCCGGATTAGTTTTTTCATATAAAGGTATATCCATATTAGTAATAAATGCTTCTCAATTTCTTATTTTAACAATAGCATCTGTAATATTTACTTTTCCACTTTTAATAGATTTCACCTCATATCATTTTAATACGATACCAGCATCTATAGTCTCTTTTATATCATAGTCAAAATAAGCTCTTTTGTTTTTTGTTATTATTTTCATCAACACATCATTATTAAGGTTTATAAAATTTTATACCAGGACACTTATTTTCTAAATATTGCTGAATATTTATATAATCAGATATAATAATAGATCTTTTTTGAGCATACTCATCAACAGATAAACTCTCAATATTTTTAAGTAACTTTTCTACTTTTTTTAAAGTAGTTCCTGTTAAACAGCCACTTTGTTTTCATATTTGAATTAATGATTTTAAAGCCATAATATCATTAAATTGAGCCTGAGCTATATCTCCTTTTCATAATACCTTAAAAAATAATATTTTAACCTGTGATATTAAAACATTAAACTGATTAAAAAAAGTTCTTTGTCTATCTGGATTTTTTGAAGAAAAAGCCCAAACAATTCACAAAAGAACTAATCATATTACCAACTGAATTGTAGCTTTAATAAATTTTTTCTTCATTCTAAAGTAAATTATACAAAGTTATAAATAAAAGCAACATATATTATAAAAATTTTACTTCTTTTTGCTAGTCAAAATATCCACAATATTAATCAAAATTGCTAAAGCATAAATACCTACTATTACATAAACACCATACATTAATAAATATTCATCAGGATATCACCCATAAGCTATTCATTTCTTTAAATTTAATATCAAAAGATAACCTAATACTACAACATTCAAAGCAAAACTTAACCAAAAATAATATTTATTAAATAAAAACTTTAATTTACAACTATTTCTTTCTAAAATGAAACTAATCAATTTTTTACCAATAAACAAAAATACTAATGCTTCGATTACTCAAATAAATAGCATAGACCAAGAAGTTATAAAATGATCTACTATATCCAATATATAAAGCCCATTTCCAAATACATAAAGTAAACTACCTAATCCTAAAATCACTGAAACAATCAAAGTAATAATCTCTACAGGAACATTTTCAAATTTATCTCTTATAGCCCTTGAAACAGCTTCTATCGAAGACATAGCACTATCTATAGCAAGAGCAAAAACAGTTATAAAAAATATTACTGCAAACAATGCTTGAAAAGCTGGCAATAAAGCTATTGTCTTAGGAAGAACAACAAACACTAAACCAGGTCAAGCATCTACTACTTTATCTACTCAAACACCACTTTTAACTGCTAAATATCACAAAGTCGAAAATACAGCTATAGCAGACAAAAATGAAACTAAAGTATTTCAAATAGCTACTAAAACAGTAGAGTTAACTATTTCACTATCTGGTTTTTTGAGAGATCAATAAGCTATCATTATACCCATTGCTAAAGATAATGTGAAAAATATTTGTCAAGCTGCTGCTTTCCAAAGTTCTAAAGAAAAAAATAAATCTTTATTAAAACTAAAAAGATATTTTAATCATTCCATCGCACCTGGCAAAGTAATACCTCTGATAGCTAAAACTAAAAGTGTAATAAAAGGTAATGTAGCAGTTACCAAAACTACTTTCCCTACAGATTTTGTTGATTTAAAGGTAAACAAATATATCAAAATCCAAGCTGCAAATGTTCATAAAAGAACTGGGATAGAAACACTACCTGAATTACTTATTCATTTAGTTAAATGTAAAACATTATTAAAGAAAAAATCTTTGGCATTATCTGCCCAAGGAAGTGTTCATCAAAACAAAGCTTTTATACTATACCATAAATAATCTATTCACCATCATATTACTACAGCGTAATATGTAAGTATAACAGCACCTGTAAAAATAGCAGCCCATCATACCCATTTTAAATATTTACTAACTTGTCAAAAAGCTTCTGGAGCTCATTTTTGAGTATATTGACCAAAAGCTATTTCTCAAATAAGCAAACCAATACCCAATAAAAATAAAATAATCAAATATGCAACTATAAAACTACCTCAACCATATTTATAAACTTGATAAGGAAATCTCCAAAGATTTCATAAACCAGCTGCTGATCAAA
>JAMOTU010000143.1 GCA_027062165.1 Candidatus Altimarinota bacterium | reverse complement strand
AAAGCTACGTTGGACCCTAACACTCTCCAAAAGTAAAAGACCAGAGATTTTATTTCTTCTTTTTATATCTTTAAAAATATCAAAACCGAGAATTAGCAAATTATGCCTCTAGTATATATATTTTATATCAAAATTATAGCAAATAATGTTTTTATCATATGGATATATATATACTTGATCAGTCTCTGGATTTATAAGACGAAGAATTAAAGATTTAATTTTTTCTAATTCCTTTTCGTCTACAAATATTTCAAATATACTATATTGGACTCTTTTTCCATATTTTTCCAAATGATAACTTAGCTTTTGTCTAACTGCATTACTGGAAATATCGTAGGCAATTAAGTATTTTCTTCTACTCATAATTTTTATATATCCTGTTATAAAAGTTTTTTATGATGAAATTTTGAATATATTCATATTTCCTTTTATCAATAATTTCTTCCAAAAATAATTCGTAAACTTTCGAAAGAGTCTCTGGATCCAATTTGTTATTAATATAACCTATGTTGTCTACACTCTGTTTGTTATTTATTAAAAACTTTATAACAAATGGCCTTAAAATCTCCATTAGATCCGAAGCTAAAGTTGCATGTTCTCCTCTTCTTATATGAAAAAATCCTACATAAGGATCTAAATTATTAACTATACATAATTTTATAGAAAGTGCGTAAAGAGAAGTATAAAGAAAACTTAAAATAGCATTAATTTTATCTGAAGGTGGATTATATTCTCTTTTGGAAAAATCAAAATACTTCCTTAAATTTTTATATAAATTCTTCATAAGAAGAGCATCTGCCTGTAAAAAATTCTTTGATAATAGAAGATTAAAATAATTTACTTCTATTTCTGCTATTTCAGGGAAAAGTTCTTTAGATAACTCAAATTTATCTCTTAAAAGAAGATAACATAATGAACTTTTTTCCTCTTCCTTTTCCATGTTAACATATTGATATTTCCTTATTTTTAAAGAAAAACTTTGGATATTATTAGGTATAAATTGCCCGTAAACATTAAAATAAGAATTGGAAAAAACTATAATCTTGTTTCTGCTCAAAAGTTTTTTTATTAATGGTAAAGTCAAACTTCCATTAGCTACAATACAAATTGCATCAAAAGCTCCAAAAGGAATACTAATTTCTTCGTTTATAACCAATCTATTTTGCTTTAAATTTAATCTAACAGGAGTTTTTAATATAAAAATTATCTTTCGCATTTTCTTTTAATAGTTATTACTTTTTATTTGAAACTATGTTATAATTTTACCATAAAGATCTATCAAAATTGAATATGTAAAAAAGATGTAAATATCACTTGCAAATATTTCTATTTATTTTGAAAATTTAAAATTTTATTTTAGATTTAAAGCTTAATTATCAACAATTAAGCTTTATTACTAATTTGTGCGAAATAATACTAAAGTAATAAAAATTTAAATAAAGATCCTGAAATTTATACAAATAATAATATTTTAGCTTGAAAAAATGTTATCAAATATTACCAAAAGACTAATAAGTATGTCGAGGTACAAATTTACAACTTTTTTACAAAATTGCCTATGGCACACAAGGGCTTCCAGCTTGGTCTTGAAATGCCTGCTTTACTA
>JAMOTU010000142.1 GCA_027062165.1 Candidatus Altimarinota bacterium | reverse complement strand
TTTTCTTTAATTTCTTAGAATCAAGCATTCTTTGTAATTGTTTTTTAATTATCGGCTCACCAATAATAGAAATTATTTTCTCACAAAACTCTATTTCTTTATTTGTTAATTTAGGTTCATTTAATAATTTTATAACTTGATGAATTTTCTCTTTTGCATATTCACCCATAAGCCCGTCTTCCATAAAAAATCCGTGAGTCAAAAGTGTATGAATATTCGCTCCAAAAGTTTTGATATCTACTTCATCACTAACATTTTTACCTTCTTTCATAAAAATAATATTTTCTTTTGGAAGGTCTGAGAGTATGAATGGAGAATGAGTAGATAATACAATTTGAAAATTTTTCTCATGATTTTTTTTAAAAAAAAGTATTATATAATTTAAAAATTTACGTTGCCACTCAGGATGTAAGCCTGTTTCAATTTCATCTATAAATATAATAAAATTTTTATTTAAATAAATCTTTTTACTTATTAATCCCAAATAAGAAATTATTATTTTTTGACCATTACTTAAATCATCAAATTTTATCCCATTGTCTAAGTTAATATCTACATTTATCAAATCCATTAATTTTGAAATTATTTCAATATCTTCATTGTTTAATTTATCAATAGCTTTTATATCTATTAAATTTTCCCTACTATATTGTTTATTATTAAAAATATTGTTTAATAATTCATATTTAATATATTCAAATATAATATTTTTAATATTAATTTTTTCGTTTTTATCTGTAATTTTATTTTTCAATTTTTCTTTTATAAAATCTACCAAATATGGCAGTTTATCATATAATATTTTTTCATAATTATTAACATCAATATTATTTTTATTAAAAATTTGATTTATTTTATTAATTTTTTCAATTACATTTGATAATTTTTTTTTATTAATAATTAAATTTTTATTTTTTTCATTTATTAATTCTAATATTTCACTTAATATATCCAATATTTTTTTTATTTCACGTTTTTTTAATTTAAACTTCTTAGAAATTTTAATACTTTTTATTGATGAAAAGTCTTGGAAATCTTTAATACTATGCCTTTTTATATATTTATAAAAAGATAAAATATTTGCTCTCATATGAGAATTAAATGATTTAGGTTCAATTTTATTTACAGCTCCTCCCGTTTCATAGTCTCTTGTAGGTTCGAGCGAAAAATATTTTTTATATTTTGTATCTTTTTGATTATCAATATTTCTATATGGTAGTAAAGAAAAATCAATTAAAATCGAATAAAATAACTCATAAATATTACTTAAAGTATCTATTGATATAAAGATATGTTGTATTTTATTACAAAATAAGTAATTTTTTGCTTTTAATATAGCTCTTTTTAAATTCAAATTATTATAAATATAAATTTTATTTAATTGTTTGTGATAAAAAATATAACAAAATTTAATATTATTTTCATAATAATATAGCATTTTAAAAAAAATTTCTATTAAATTACTCTTCCCAGCACCATTCTTACCGATTATTGCTGTTATATTGATATTATCCGGAAATATATTAACATAATCTTTTTTCTCTTCTATAATTAATTCGCTCTCATCTGGAATCAATTCATCATTTTCGTTATATTTTGGCTTAAATTCACAATC
>JAMOTU010000141.1 GCA_027062165.1 Candidatus Altimarinota bacterium | reverse complement strand
AAATTTTCTCTTATAACATTTTCTAACCATCTTTTAAAAGCAAAATTTACGTAATCCTCCTTATTAACAAAAAATACAAAAGTAGGAGGCGCTACTTCTGGTTGAGTAGCATAATATACTTTACAAATTTTATTTTTAGGAAACCTTGGAGGTTTTTGAAGCCGTGCTGTTTGAATAACTCTATTAAGCTCTGATGTAGAAATTCTTTTATGATATTCTTTATATACTTTTTCTACCCAATTAAATAATTGATTAATCCCCTTTCAATTTTTAGCAGAGATAGGTACTATAGGAATCCATTTAGCAAAATGTAAGGCTTTTACTATATCATTAAATTTCTTTCTAACTTGAAAATCAGTTAATTTGTCTATTTTGTTGACTGCTACTATCAAAGGTATTTTCAATTTTATCAAATCTCAAACTATTGTTAAATCTCTATGAGTTACTCATTCATAAATATCAAACAACACTATAGTAACAGGCTTTTTAAATTCCAAAAGCTTTAGAGTTTTATGATATGCTATTTTTTCTAATCAATGGATTTTTCACTTTCTTCTTATGCCAGCCGTATCATATATTGTAAATTTTTTATCACCTTTTATTATTTCACAACTTATATAGTCCAGTGTAGTTCAATGTCTATCCTCTACTTTTGCAATTTCTTCTCAACAAATAGTATTAAGTAAAGTAGATTTTCCTGTATTTGGCCTTCATACTATAGCTATAGGTATTTCTTCCAATAACTCTTCTATATCATTGTCATCTTCTATATCTAAATTTAATTGCTTAACCTTTTTTAAAATAAAATCTTTTAAATCTTCAAAACCTTCATTTTGTTTTGCAGAAAGTCAAATAATATCTTCGAATCATAAAGTATAAAAATCAGCCAAAAGTTGATAAACTTTATCTGTATAAACTTTTGAATCCAATTTATTAACAACTAAAATAGTATTTTTGTCTTTTCATTTCTCAAAAATATATTTAGCTATTGCTTCATCTTGTGGATTTAATCCTTGCTTTCAATCAACAACAAATAAAATAATATCTGCCTCATCTATTATTTTTTTTATTTTTTCTATTTCTTGTTCTTCCTCCAAACCAGGACTATCCAAAAGTAAAAATTTTCTATCATCTATTTTAGCTTTTTCTCTAAAAATTTCTCTGGTCGTTCACTTAATATCTGTAACAATAGCTCTATGAGAACCTACTAATCTATTAAAAATAGATGATTTTCATACATTATATCTTCAAACTAATCCTATCTTTATCATTGTCTATAAAAGTTTATAAAACTAAATACTATATCGTTTAATATCCTTTTTCATAACATCTTTCATAGGTCATTCTATATCATATATAATCAACTTATCAAACTTTACCCCATTACCTATCAAATTAAAATAAAAATCATATCATCATATAACAACTTTCCTATCAAATTTTTTCGCCATAAATAAAATTTTTCATCTACTTCAAGTCAAATTTTCTACCAAAATAGTCCATCAATTTAAAATCTCCTTATCTTTTATTAATTTTTCAAACAATTCTCTACTAGACTGCTTTCTGGAAGAAAATATAAAAATAGATACTCAATCTTTTATCTCTTCTACAATTTTTTCTATTTTCTTTGTCTCCAATATTTTCATTTATATAGCAATTTTTGCGAAATTTTAAATTTTGTATATAATTATTACTAATTTATTATTAAAAAACAACTACAAAATGGAGTTTTTAAAAGAAAACCCTTCTCATTTAACTGACAACCATATAGAAAAATTTTCTAAAAATTTGGAAAAAGATAAAGTAGAAAAGACTAAAAAAACATTAGAAAAAATAAAACAGTTAGAAAATAAAGAAAACTTTAATCCAGACAAAATATTAGATGATTTTTTTAAAGTAGATTTATCTACAAAAAACAATCTTACTTTAAAAGATTTTGCAGAAATTAATTTTTATAAAAAAATAATAAACAAAGAATTTACCAAAGATAAAATAATAAAATATTTAGATAATAAAATAAAAAAATTTGAAAAAGACTTCGAAACAGCATCTTTTTTTCAAAAAATTAAAATAAAAAGCATTTTATTTCCCATAATAACAGCAAAAAAAATTTTAGAAAAAACAAAAGAAATATATTCTAGTGAACAATTACTAGAAATAGCTGAAATTTTACCAATTTTATGAAAAAAAATAGTAAATATCGTAGAAACAGACTTTTTATTCAAAAACAATTACATTACTAATCCAGATTATATACGATTATATAACAATAATCCTTCTAAACTAAAGCTTTACTGAAATGCTATATTTGCTCCAGGAACGCCTGGTAGAAATCGTGTAATACCAAAAACTAATTTCGAAAATATTTTAAGAACTTATTTAAACACCCCAAATTGAATTGAACAAATTAATTCTCGTTGATTAGCAGATTATTTACTAAAACTTTATATTCAAACTTGAAAAAATTCTGATAAAACGCTAGCATTATTCATTAAAAGAATTGGTAAACAACAATTTGAAAATCTATTAAATTTTTGGAAAAAAAAATTAAAATTGGAACTTGCTAATTGAACAATAAAAATATCTAATAAAGAAAAATTAGAATTATTATTAGAAGAAAAATTTAACTTGTGATTTAAATGAGATTTTAAAGATGAATTATTTGCACTGAAAACTATTTATAAATCCAGTAAAGACTTATTTTACAAAATTTTCACATTTTCTAATTTTGAGAATACCGATAATATTATAAACGATATAAATTTTACCACAAAAACTAATACATGAAAAGAGACAATAAAACTTTCATGAGGATACAATAAAATTTTAGAAAATTCATGGAAAGCTAATAGAATATTAGTTTGACTAACAAAAGATCCTAACAAATTAAAAACTCTATTAAAGAATAAAGAAAATTTTATTAAAGCATTATGAACAAAAACTATAGAAAAAGCTATTCATGACAAGTGAATTTTATATGAACTAAATCATAATTTTTATCAAAGGAAGCTTAAAAATAACATTTTAAAAATCCAAAATTTTAATAAATTTTTGGAAGAAACTCAAATCAAATTGGATAAAGATATTATTGAAAAAATAGCAACAAATTTATTCCTAAATAATAATCCAATAAACGCCATATCCATAGCGCTAAAAGCTTTACCTAATGATTTATCAAACGAACAAAAGAAAAAGATACTAAATTATTTACTTAAAAATATAAATTTCAAAGTTAATACACTAAGACAAAAATACTCCAAAGAATTACAAATCTTGCAAAAACAACTTCAAGACTTACAAAAAACCGAAAAAAATATTAATATAACTATAACATATCAAGAAAAACTATTAAAAGCAAAAATTTTAGAAAAACAAAAACTATTAGTTAAAAAGAAAGAATTAGAAAACCTTATTAAAACTTATTGAAACAATGAACTTTTTAAAAACACTTTAAAAAATTTAATAAATAAAATAACTAAAATAAACGAAGAAGTTAAAAAAATTGAAGAAAAGTTAAAAAAATTAAAGATAAAAAATACCCATATTAAAAAACAAAAAGAAAAAATATACAGCTATGGAGAACAAAATAGAAAACTATCTAAAAAACTTCAACTATTAAATGAAAAATTAACTCTTACTCAAAAAATAGTAGAGCAAATAAATTTAAAAAAAATAGATACATCGAAAAATTACAAAGAAATAAATAAACAAATAGAAAAGCAACTCTCTAAAAATTCAGAATGAAAAAAATTATTAGAAAATAGCTATAAAATAGCGTTTCAACTAGCTGAAACACCAAAAGAAAGAAAAGAAGTCGTCAAAGAAATACTAAAAAATGAATATTTAACAGATATTTTTAAAGAAAATATCTTAAAATTTTATAAAAATAAATATCAAATCGAATACAAAGAATTAATCAACAATTTAACAATAAGACAAAAAAAGACTATAATAACAACTCCTATAACTACAAATTATGAATATATCAATACAAAACATCTATTAGAAATGCCTTCTACTTTACTAAAAGATATAAAATTGAGTTACAAAAAAGAAAATTGAATAATAAAAGTACAAAACTTATTTTACAACTCTACGATGCCAGAAAGCGAAAAAGAAATAGAAGCTTCTTCTTTATTAGAAGCCAATTTAAAAATCCTAAAACAATATTTAAAAATACAATGATTTATAGATCTCAAAGAAATATATATTAAAAACCTTATAGATAAATGACAAATAAAAGATATTTTGGGAGTAGATATCTCGAAACCACTAACACTTTCAGATCTTAAAGAAATTATTAAGAACATTAGTTTAAAATTTTTGTATAGACTAAATCAAATAGCAAACAAACTAAATGATACTTATTTAAAGCTGTATACAGAAAATTTTAAAACGAATATTCTACTCAACCCTGATAATTTTAAAACATATCAAAAAATAATAGATTTCATATGAAATAATTTATCAAAATACTATAAATATTTCCCAGAATATAATATTGTAGAAAATTATTTGGATCTTTGACATTTTATTAAAAATTCAAATAAAAACTTTAAAAGGTTTATAAATAAATTAGATCTTGAACTAAACTTTTAGTTATAATTTTCAAAAAATAACTTTCTTAAACTTACCTTTTAAAAAATTTAAAAATCTACCATAATTTATAACCTCATTCTGTTTATGAAAAATATAATAAAATTTATTTTCTTGAAACATTCTCTTTTCTACCAAAATTAACTTTTTTAATATCTCTTCCAAAGATAATAAAATATTATTTAAATCCTGAATAAATTCATCATATTTTATCAACTTTTTGCTAACTTCATTAAATTGTTTTTTCAAAATCCCATACATTTTCTTTGTTCTCCAAAAATCTATATCCTCTAAAATAGGTCCAATTTCCAACTTATTTGTATTTATACCTTTAAATTTATTTGTAAGCTCCATAAACAATACTCCCATAAAAATCATAAACTGATTAATCAATCTTTCAAAATCTAAAACTACATCTCCTGATTCCAAAAATTTAAGTTGATATAAAATAATCTCCAATTTATTTAAAAAATCATATAAATCTAAAGATACATTTATATATTTTGAATAACTAACATACCACCAATCCCAATCTAAAAACAATAAAATATAATCTCTTAAATTGATATTCTTATCTATAGAAGAAAACAAACCTCCATGAGTAGTTAAAACAATTTGAGGCAATTTTTTTTCTTTTTTTTCCGTAAGAAATTTAAAAACTTTATATTCTTCAAAGCTATTTATATCCAAACGAGACAAACCTTGATAAATATGAGAAAAATATTTTATTAAAAAATTAACTTCATAATCTTCAAATCTAGACTTTGTTAAAAATTTTTCAACCTTATCTTCTGAAAATATAATATCTTGAGAAACAAATCATTTATTCGTATATCCTATACTTTCTAATATTTTATCTATTATTTCCAACTTTCATTTATTAGAAACTGACAAAATAACTGGTCTTTGAAGAGAAACTACATTTTTTACAAATTCTACTATTTTCCATTGAGATAATCTTATCTGTCAAAAATTTTTAATAGAATCTATATCCCACGTTTTATCTATAAAAACTTTCCTGCTAGGTGGAATTTCTTTTTTAAATCTTGGTAAGAAAATATTAATATTTGATGGAATTTCAAATTTAGAAAAATCTATAATAGTATTAAAAAAGCTATCAGATTTTAATATAAATCTAAGTAAAATTGGATATTTACTAAAAAGTTTTTCGAGATATTCTATAGAATATCTAAAAACATACATACTCATCAAACTATCCACTAAAGCATCATGGGCTTGTCCCCATTCTGATATATCAATTCCTAATTCATCTTTTACAAAATCAAAAAGAACTTCCAAAGAATAACTTGGGAAAAAATGAAATATTGTTTTAGCAATTACAAAAGTATCAATTAATTCAAGAGGTTTAAAATCAGTCCAATATTTTTTCAAAAAATTATAATCAAATTCTATATTTTGTCATACTAAAACTGTTTTTTCATCAAAAAACTTTTTAATTTCTGGTATTACTTCTTCAAAATAAGGAGCATTTTTTAAATCTTTCAAATTTAGTCAAGTTATAAAAGAAACAATATTTTTAAGTTCTGAAATATTTTTTTTAGGTTTTATATAAGTTGAATACTTATCAATTATATTGAAATCTTTATCAAATTTTACTAAACCAAACTGAATAGGTTCATCTTTTTTTAAATCCAACCCTGTTGTTTCAAAATCAAAAGAGATATAATTTAAATCTTTGAGCATAAT
>JAMOTU010000140.1 GCA_027062165.1 Candidatus Altimarinota bacterium | reverse complement strand
GAGAAGTGATTGATCCTGAAAATGCTTTAGATTATATAAAATCTTTATTTTTGGATCCTCAAAGAATAAAACTGGGAAGAATAGCAAGAAGAAAGATAAATGCTAAATTGTGACTTAACAAACCTTTAGATAAGCCTGAAAGTGATCTTTTTGATGCTGACGATTTAGTTGCTGCTTTAAAATATCTTGTTAATTTGGCAAATCATAAAAGATGATATTATATAGATGATATCGATCATCTTTCAAATAGACGTATTAGAACAATGTGAGAAGTGCTTTATAATCATTTAAGACCTGTTTTAAGAAGATTTGCTAAATCTGTTAAGTGAAAACTTTCAGTTTTAAATACAGAAGAACCTGTAAAACTTACTGATATAGTTAACTTTAAGATAATTGATAATGCTATAAAATCATTTTTTGCAACTTCACCGTTATCTCAATTTTTAGATCAAACAAATCCACTTTGTGAATTAGAGCATAAAAGAAGAATAACTGCATTAGGTCCTGGAGGATTAAAAAGGGAAACTGCTACTTTTGAAGTAAGAGACGTTCATCCTTCTCATTATGGTAGAATATGTCCAATTGAAACTCCGGAGTGACAAAATATTTGATTAGTAGTTTATCAAGCTCTTTATTCTAGAGTAAATGAAGATGGCTTTTTAGAAACTCCTGCTGTTAGGGTAGCAAAAGAAGTGCCTGCAAAGGCTGAAGAATTAGTTTGAAGGATTGCTGATGAGGATATTTTAGATAAAAAATGAAATATAATTGTTAAAGATAATGAATATATAGATGAAAAAGCTGCTAAAAAGATAGAAGAGGAATATTGAAAACTTTGAAAGATGATAAAAGTAAGACCGTTTTTGATGAAAGATAAAAAGACTGGTGAATATATTATTGATTGGATATCTCCTGAAAAAGATGAAAAGGTTATAATAGCTGATATTACTACTCCAATAGATGAGCATGGTAATATATTAGAAAAGAGAGTAGCATGAAGACATTATATGGAAATGGAAGTATTTCATGTAAATGATATTACACATGTAGATGTTAATCCATCTCAGATATTTTCAGCTAATACTTCATTGATACCTTTTGTGGATCATGATGATGCTGTAAGAGCTGCTATGGGTACAAATATGCAAAGACAAGCGGTACCATTAATAAAACCGGAGGCTCCATTAGTATGAACAGGTCTTGAATGAGATGTTGCAGAAATGACATATGCAGTTATCAAAGCAGAAGATGAATGAGAGGTAATCTATGTTGATGGGAAAAGAGTAAAGGTTAAATATAAGAATTTAGGAACAAAAGAATATGAGCTTATCAATTTTAGGAGATCAAATCAAAAAACTGTTATTCATCAATGGCCAAAAGTAGAGGTAGGACAAAAGGTAAAAAAGTGAGATATCTTGGCTGAATGACCATCAGTTGTAGATGGTGAGATTGCATTATGAAAAAATCTTAGAGTTGCTTTTATGCCTTGGGAAGGTTATAATTATGAAGATGCTATTGTTATTTCTGAGAGATTAGTAAAAGATGATGAGTTAACTTCTATTCATATAGAAGAATATGAAATAGAAGTGGCAGATACTAAGCTTTGACCTGAAATAACTACTAATGATATACCATGAGTATCTTTGGCTAAATTAGCTAATCTTGATGAGAATTGAATTGTAAGAATTTGAACATATGTAAAATGATGAGATATTTTAGTATGAAAAATAACTCCTAAATCTGAATGAGATTTGACACCAGAAGAAAAATTAATACAAGCAATATTTGGTGATAAATCTAAAGCTTACAAAGATACATCGTTATATATGCCTTCTGGTGCTGAATGAAAAGTTATAGATGTAGTTATATTAGATGCTAAAAAATGAGATAATCTTCCTGCAGGTATAAGACAAAAAGTAAAAGTTTATGTAGCTTCTACTAGGAAAATTGAAGTTTGAGATAAATTAGCTTGAAGACACTGAAATAAAGGTATTATTGCTGTAGTGGTACCTGAGGAAGATATGCCATTTACACCAGATGGTAAACCTGTAGATGTTATATTAAATCCACTAGGTGTTATTTCTCGTATGAATATTTGACAAACTTTAGAAACTCAATTAGGTTTAGTAGCTAAAGCTTTAGGAACAAAATTTGCTGTTCCTTTGTTTTCTGATTTTTCTGTTGAAGATTTGAAAAATTTGTTAGTGAAAGTATGACTTCCTGAAGATGGTAAAATGGAACTTTACGATGGAAGAACTTGAGAAAAATATAAAAATAAAGTTACAGTAGGTTATATGCATATTTTAAAGTTGATTCATATGGTGGAGGATAAAATTCATGCTAGAGCGGTATGACCTTATTCACTTATTACTCAACAACCACTAGGTGGTAAAGCTAGAGAGTGATGACAAAGATTCTGAGAAATGGAAGTGTGGGCATTAGAGGCATATGGTGCAGTTTATACTTTGCAAGAAATGTTAACTATAAAGTCTGATGATGTAATTGGTAGAAATAAAGCTTATGATGCTATTATAAGATGAGGGAAAATTCAAGTAGGTGGTTTACCTGAATCTTTCAATTATTTAGTGTTTATTTTAAAATGATTAGCTCAAAATATTATACCTCTTAAGGAAGATGAAATTGAAAAAATTCATAAAGAAAGGATAGAAAAGATTATAAAACTTTGATTAAGAGGTATTACTGCATCAAAGGAGGAAATTAAGGATGAGTTGAAAGTATATTCAGACAAAGAAGAAAAAGAAAAAGTAGTTGATGAAGTTTTGAAGGAGATGGAAGAATTTGGAGAAATAGAATAATTTTAAGTTTCTTTAAAGATTTTATATTTTAAACCTATTTTCTATGGCTAATAAAGATGCTTTCAGAGATTTTGATGGTCTTTTAGTTAGATTGGCTTCTCCAGAAGATATTAAAGAATGGTCTAGATGAGAAGTAGAAACTCCTGATACTATTAACTATAGAACCTGAAAACCTAAACCTAAATGACTTTTTTGTGAAATAATTTTTGGACCAGTAAGAAACTATGAGTGTTCTTGTGGTAAGTATAAGTGAGTTAGATATAAAGGAATTGTGTGTGAGAGATGTGGTGTAGAAGTAACATCATCTAGAGTAAGAAGAGAAAGAATGTGACACATTGCTTTGGCTGCTCCTGTTGTTCATGTTTGGTATTACAAAGCTACTCCTTCTAGGATAGGGCTTTTGTTAAATCTATCTGTAAAAGAGATAGAAAAGATTTTATATTTTGTTAAATATGTAGTAGTGGATGTAGATGAGCATAGAAAAAAGAACGCGTTAGCTTCTCTTGATAAAGAATTTAATAATAAGATGAAAGAGTTGGAAAAGATTTTTGAAGAAGAAATGGAAGAATTAAAAAAGCAATATAAATGAGAAGAATTAAAAAAACAAAAAGAAGAGTTAGAAAAGTTGTATCATCAAAAAAGAGAAGAATTTCAACAAGAGTATAGTAAAATTAAATCTATATTAGCTAATCTTAAAGTAGGATCTACAATTTTAGAATCTGATTATAGAAATGTATTTTATAAATATGAAGGGATTTTTAAATTTGAATCAGGAGCAGAAGCTATATTGCATCTTCTAGAAAAAATAAATGTAGAGGAAGAAATTAAAAAAATGACAGAAAAATTTTCTAAACTTAAATGATCTGAAAGAGAAAAAGCTTTTAAAAGATTGAGACTTTTGATTAATCTTCATGTTTCTGGTGTTAAGCCTGAATGGATGGTGTTAAGGTATTTACCAGTTATTCCACCTGATTTAAGACCAGTAGTTCAATTGGAGGGTTGAAAATTTGCTTCTTCTGATATAAACTTGTTTTATAGACGTGTATTAATGAGAAATTTGAGATTAAAAAAGATGATAGCTGCATGAATGCCTGATGTTATAAAAAAGAATGAGATAAGACTATTACAAGAAGCTGTAAATAATTTGATTATTGGTGAAAAAAATAATGCTAATGCTTCATGAGCTTGAGTAAAAGTTTTCAAATCTCTTACTGATATGCTTTCTTGAAAAGAAGGTATTTTCAGAAAAAATCTTTTATGAAAGAGAGTAGATTATTCGTGAAGATCTGTTATTACTGTTGGACCAAATTTGAAGCTTGACGAATGTTGATTGCCTCTTTACATAGCTATTAGAATTTTTACACCATTTGTTATTTCAAAATTGTTAAAGCAGAAGATAGCACATACTCCAAAACAAGCTGAAAAATTAATTAAAGAAGAAGATCCAAGAGCGTTAAAAGCATTGCAAGAAGTTATTAAAGATAAATATGTTCTTTTGAATCGTGCTCCAACATTACATAGACTAGGTATACAGGCATTTAAAATAAAACTTATGCCTTGAAAAACTATTAGAATACATCCACTAGTTTGTCCAGCATTCAATGCAGATTTTGATTGAGATCAGATGGCTGTACATTTGCCTTTATCAGACGAAGCTCAAAGAGAATCTAGAGAATTAATAGCATCGGATAAAAATATACTAAAGCCTGCTTCTTGAGAACCTATTATTACACATACTCAAGATATGGTGTTAGGTGCATATTATCTAACTGATGATTATGGTGTGTCTGAAGAGGTAAAAGGTATTTACGGTAGTTTGGAAGAAGTGAGACAAGAATATTTTGAATGAGAACTTGATATTAAAGATAAAATAAAGGTTAAATTTGACGGAGAATTTATAGAAACTAGTGTTGGTAGAGTATTATTCAATTTGCTTTTGCCAGAGAAATTAAGATTTATAAATGAAAAGGTAGGAAAAAAACAATTAAAGAAAATTTTGGATCAAATATATGATATTTATGGAAGAGAGACTACCGTTAAAGTTGCTGATGAAATAAAGGATTGGGGATTCAAATTCGCTACATTGAGTGCTGTTACAATGAATGTATTTGACTTGATAGTTCCTCCGGAAAAGAAAGAATTGATTAAAAGATGAGAAGAGGAAGTTACAAAGATACATAATCTTTGGTATAGAGGTTTCTTATCTGATGAAGAAAAACATCAATTGATAGTAAAAGTTTGGAGTGAGATAAAGGCAGAAATAGAAAGATTGATTAAAAAGTATTATAAATCAGGAAATGATATATTTATGTTGATTGATTCATGAGCAAGAGGTAATTGGTGACAATTAACACAGCTTTCTGGTATGAAATGATTGGTTGCTTCTCCATCATGAGAGATTATTGAATTACCTATCAAATCTTCTCTTATAGAATGATTTAGCCCAATAGAATATTTTATTTCTGCACACTGAGCAAGAAAAGGTAAAGCAGATACAGCATTAAGAACGGCTGAATCTTGATATCTTACAAGAAGATTAGTTGATGCTTCACAAGAAGTTATTATTAGAGAAGAAGATTGTTGAACAACAGAAGGTCTACTTATAACTAGAGATGAAGCTAAACTTAGAGGAGAAAAATTTGAAGATTTGTTATATTGAAGAGTGGTGTTAGAAGATGTTAAAGACAAAAATGGAAACGTAGTTATAAAAGCTTGAACAATGATAGATAAAAAGGTGTTAAGATTAATAGAAGATTTACAATTAGATGAGATAAAAGTTAGGTCTCCACTTACTTGTAAAACACCATCTGGTGTTTGTCAAAAATGTTATGGTATGGATTTAGCGACAAGACAAATGGTAGAAATCTGAACAGCTGTATGAGTTATAGCTTCTCAATCTATTGGTGAACCTGGTACACAGCTTACGATGCGTACATTTCATACATGAGGTATTGCAGCAGCAGAATGAGATATTACACAAGGTATTAAGAGAGTAGAAGAACTATTTGAAGTTAGAAGACCTAAAAATCCTGCTGTTATTGCACCATTTGATGGTGTGGTTAAGATAAATAAAGTAGGTAAGTTAGTTGAACTAGAAATGATTAGTAAACCTCAGCCAAAAGTATATATTGTTAAACCTTGATATAGTGTAGTAGTTAAAGAATGAGATTATTTGAAAAAGTGATGAGTATATGCTGTAAAAGGTAAATCTCAATTGAAAGTAAAAGAAGAGTGAGAAGTTTTAGAAGTTCATAAAGATTATATTGTTCTTGGAGTGATTAAGAAGGTGAAGAAGCAAGTTTCTCCAAATGTATATATAAAGGTGAAAGATGGAGATGAAATTTTCAAATGACAGCCATTAACAGCTTGAGCGTATGATATAAGAGAATATAGAGATATAGTAGGAGATTTGGAAGCGCAAAAATATATTGTTAGAGAAGTTAAAAAAGTATATACTTCTCAATGACAAGAAGTTAATGATAAATATATGGAAATAATAGTAAAACAATTGTT
>JAMOTU010000139.1 GCA_027062165.1 Candidatus Altimarinota bacterium | reverse complement strand
ATGTATGAAGAGTTGGCATTTAGTGATTATATTGATGATAATAAAGAAAATTTCAAAAATTTCTTTACTTTTGGAAGTATGAGAAGAATTTTAAGTGTAAAAAATTTACTTGATGATGAAAAATTTGGGGGTGCTAAGCAAATACATTATGATTATGGTGTTAAATTTGATGAAAATAAAATTGTAAAAGATAAAGAGGAGTTGAATAAAAAATGGTTTAATTCTGCAAAATATAGTGATAAGCTTTCAAATATAGCTCAATATGAACATATTCCTTATAAATTACTTTCGTTAGGTTTTTACAGACAAAAGAGTGATAAAGATATAAAAGAATTGTTGAAGTATAATCAGAAATTACTATTTTGTAAATTAAGAGAAATCGGTATGTTAGATAAAGAGTTGATATTTAAATTTTCATGTGAAGTTGAAAGCAGTTATGATGAAAAAGTAAATTATTCATTTAATGAAAAAATAGTGGATGAATTTTGGGAGAAATTTTTAAATTCGGGAAATTTTCTTAAACTTATTGAAGTAGAACACAAAAGATGGATGGCATACCATTATTTAAACGGATGGGAATATGCTGATAAAAAAGATAAATTAAGGAAATTGCATAATTGTTTAGTAAATATTAAAGAGTTTGTTGATTACGGAAGAAAGCTAACAGTAATTTATGATATTTATTCTTATTTGTATTTACCTAATTATTTAGCCGCAGGTAAATATGAAATAAAACCTTAAAGAGAGAAAATGAAAAAAATATGGAGAGTATTTATAAGCTCGACATTTGAAGATTTTAGGCTTGAGAGGGCAGTGCTTCAAAAATATATATTCCCCGAGATTAAAAAAGAGGCAAATAAAAAAGGGATTAGTTTTTTACCTATTGATTTAAGGTGGGGAGTGCCGGAAGAATCCCAAATTGACCAAAGGACGATGGATATATGTCTTAGCGAAGTTGAAAGAGCTATAACAGAACCACACCCTGATTTTTTGATACTTAGTGGAGATAAATACGGATGGGTGCCTTTACTAAGAGTTATAAAAAAAGAAGAGTTTGAAAAAATAGTAGTAAAGTTAAAAGAGTTAGGAAAAGATACAAAGCTTTTAGAAACCTGGTATGAGCTTGATTATAATCAATTACCACCTTCTTATATTTTAAAATCAAGAGATGAAGTAATTGATAAAGATTATACAAATTGGGATAATTGGAAAGTAGTAGAAGATAAAATCAAAGAACTTTTACAATCAGCAGTTAAGGAATTAAATTTTGACGAAGAAACAAAAGAAAAATATTTTATATCTGCCACTCATCAAGAATTGAAAACTTTTTTGAAATACAAAAGTAGTGATAAAAAATTAAAAAATCATATGATAGGATTTATTAGAAAGTTTAAAGATTTAGAGGATATTAAAGGAAATATTAAAAATAAATTATCGGATAAACAAAATGATAAGATTAAAGAATTAAGAAAAGAAATAGTAACCAATACATTAAAGGATAATTTAAAAATACTTGGTGTGACTGCTGAATTTTATAAAAAAGTTTTTGAAAAAAATGAAAGATGTCTAAAAGAGCAAAAAAACAATAAAAAAAAAGAGTGTTTTATAGAAAATGTATTTGAGAAAATTGATTCGTTGGAAGAAATAGAAAAAAAACTTGAATATAAAGATTTTGCTAAATATTTGGTTAAGTTTGGACAATTTGTAAAAGAAAGACTTCTTGATTCTCTTAAAAATATTCAAATTGAAAAATTTACAGAAAAAGATTATCAAGAAGATTACAAAAATTATCTTTTAAATCGTCCTTTTGTAGGTAGAGAAAAAGAGATTGAAGATATTTTAAGTGCAATAGAAAAAAATAATAAAGTATTGATTTATGGTGAAAGCGGAATTGGCAAATCGGCTATTATGGCAAGAGTGATTAAAAGACTTGAAGAAAAGAATAAAGATGTTATTTATAGGTTTTGTGGGGTTACTGTTAATTCTTTGTTTATTGAAGATGTCTTATATTCAATTTGTAAAGAAATTAAAGGTGGTGTAAAAAAATTAGATGAAATTATCCGAGAAATTCAAAATTCAGAAAATGAAAAAAGAAATAAAGAAAAACAATTAGAACAAACAGAGAATTCGAAAAAACAAAAAGAATTAGAAAAAGAAATTCAAAAAATAGATGAAAAACTAAAAAAGTATAAAAAAGATTTTTTTTGATTTAATTAGAGATAATCTCTCAAATAGTAGTAAAATTATCTTAATAGATGCAATAGACCAACTTAAAACAAAATATGAAGATAGCTTAAATTGGTTTGATTTTGAAGGAAGACTTATTCTTTCTGTATTAAAAGATAGAAGATATAAAGAATATTATTCATATCAAAAAGTTCATCAAAAATTTGAGAAAAATTTTGAAATAAAAAGATTAGATAATCCAAAATTAATACTTGAGGAGTTATTAAAAAAAAAGAATAGAACATTAACAGAAAAACAATTTAACTATGTTTTTGAAAAAAAAGATAGCAATAAACCTTTATATCTTACAATAGCAAAAGAAGAGGTTAAATTTTGGAAAAGTAGTGATGATTTTACTTATCATAAGAGAGAAGAAAATAAAAAAAATAGATATCTATCAGAAACACAGGAAGAAATAATTGAAGAGTTTTTTGAGAATTTAATTTCAAAGCATTTTGTTCCAGGAAGTGTAATTAAAAACTTTATACTTTATACTTTTGGAAGTAATCAGCGGTTAAGAGAAAATGAAATAATAAATTTATTAGCAAGTAATAAATATGTTGTTGATGAAATAAGTAATGAGTATCATAAAAATTTAACAAATGATTTACCTCCTGCTGTTTGGAGCAGATTTAGATGGATGATAAAAGATTATATAAAAGAAGATGAAAATGGATATATTAAATTTTATCACAGAGAATTTAATTCGTTAAAAAATAAATGTACATTTTACAATCAAAATAAAATTAATTATTGTAATAAAAAAGCTGATTTTGATTATTTAAAGAAACTCTATAATTATTTAATCAATAGAGAAAAACGTAAAATTAAACCAAAAGAAGTTGAAAGTAATTTAAAAAAGATAATCAATAAATATGGTATTACTGAAATAGATGAGAGGATGTTGAATTCAATATTGAGGAATTGTAATGAAGAAGGATGTGAATGTGATGATATAGAAAATAACTATACTTGTAATTTTATAAATGATTTAAGGAATGAGTTATTAAAAATTGTAAAAGAAAATAATTTTGGAATTGCTGATTTAATGTTAAGAATTGTAATACCTTTAAAAAAATCTCTTGAAAAATATGTAGTTACAAGATTGGATTTTATTAATATAGATATTGAAAAAATTTTAGGATTGGATAAAGCATTTGAAGTTTATAAATTAATTTATGGAACTGACGGGATATATCACAATAGCTTTGAAAGAGAAGAAATAGTAAGTAATATTCAAATTGTGCTTGAAAATAAAATATATGAAAGAATATATGATTATTTTGAAAATGATGAAAATATTGGAGAAATTATAAGAAAAACAATTGAAGATATTAGAAAGTTTAAAAATTATTTAGAAACTGATGTTGTTTTTAAAATTATAAATTGTACCCATATGGGGAGAATGAATTATTCAAGACTAATTAATAATTTAAAAGTATTATATGATTATCCTGATGAAACAAAAAAAGTTTTTAATGATGAAAAAGTTTTTGATGAATTAAAAAATATGATTAAAAATATTGGTTTACTAAAAGAATTATTTTACATCACTGATTTTTATAATTATAAAGATTTGCATAAAAATTTATTAAGATTGGTAATTCTTAATTTGATAGAATTAAAAGATTATGACTTATTGAGACAAGAACTAATAGAATTATCAAACACAGATTGTTTAGATGATGATATTATAAAAACTTTATTATTATGCTTTTTTCTAGAAAAAGAAGATGAAATTTTGTGTTTGATTGATCCTGATTATTGTGAATATTTAATGAAACAAAATGACATGTATTTAGAACCGGAGATATATCTTATTAAAGAAAATGTAACAGCAAAAGAACTCAAGATAATAATGAAAGAAGAATATTATAAAAAATTAATCGTTAGTTTTTCAGAAGAGCAAGAAAAAATTATTTTAAATGCAAAAGATGAAGAAATATTAGGAGATTTAGTAACTGATAGTGATTCTCTTTATTTGAATATGAAAAATTAAACAATTCACTTGTTATACCAGGTAATTTTACTCATTTTAAAAAATAAAAATTGCAAATAAGAAGAATTGCTTAATGTACTAAGCAAAAATTATGCTAAAATGCTTAATAAAAAAGGCATTCTATGTTAGCTCTATTTCAAAATCGCTTTTATAATTTACTTAAAAATTTAGATGTAGAATATAAAAGGTATTTGTTTAACAGAGTTGATTTTAGTGAGAAATTAATAGGGATTATTGGAGCAAGAGGGGTTGGTAAAACCACTTTTTTACTTCAATATCTAAAAGAAAATCCATTTTCTCTAAATAAAAAAATCTATATCAACGCCGAATTTTTAGAATATACACCCTTAAAATTATTCGAGTTTGCCGAAGAGTTTGAAAAAAAGGGTGGAGAGTTACTTGTAATTGATGAGATACATAAATATCCAAATTTTGAAAAAGAGTTAAAACTTATTTACGATACTTTAAATTTAAAAGTAATTTTTACAGGCTCATCTGCAATAAAATTAGAACATTCAAAAGGAGATTTAAGCAGAAGAGCGGTTGTTTATAAAATGAATAATCTCTCTTTTAGGGAGTTTATAGAATTAAAAAAAGGTATTAGCTTAGAGTATTTTAGTTTAGAAGATATTTTAAAAAATCATACAGATATAGCTTTTGAAATTACTTCAAAAATAAAACCTTTTGAGTTTTTTGAGGAGTATTTAAAATTTGGGGCATACCCTTTTTATTTTGAAAACAAAAACAACTATTATCTTAAACTTCAAGAGAGCATAAACGCAACGATTGAGTTTGATTTGCCGTTTATTTTTGACATTAAACCTATAAACACTATAAAATTAAAACAACTGGTCTATTTAATCTGCAAATCAGAACCATATGAACTAAATATTACAAAACTTGCACAAAAAATAGAGATAAACCGAAATACTTTATATCAATATCTCTACTATTTAGCAAGAGGAGATATTTTTATTTTGCTTGATTCTAAAACAAGGGGAGATAATATATTCGTAAAACCTCAAAAAGTATATTTAAAAAATCCGAATTTAAACTATTGCTATTGTGAAACTCAACAAATTGGAACAATTAGAGAGACATTTTTTGCAAATCAAATGTTTGAGCATAATCTTTTATATCCAAATAAGGGTGATTTTTTAGTAGATGGAGAGTATATTTTTGAAATTGGAGGTAAGAATAAAACTTCAACTCAAATTAAAGATTTAGAAAATGCATATATAGTAAAAGATAACATAGAATTTGGAAGTGATAACATAATTCCTTTATGGCTTTTTGGATTTTTGTATTGATTGGAATTGAGGTGGTTTTATACAGGATACTTTTTAAGATCTTGTATAAACTACTTTACAAAAATCTTTTATTTTACTAAACTTGTAAAGTAACTTTTACAAAAGGTTGACAGATCAAACAGTGTTTTTTAGGTAATTGAGAGTCTGTTTGAAGAATGTGTAGAAGCAAAAAATCGGCAAAAAAATGCTTGATAATTGAAAGAGTAAGGAGATTATAGATGATATTATTCGAACTTGGCGAAAAAATTAAAAATTTAAGAAAAGAAAAAAGAATCTCACAAGAAGAACTTGCAAAAAAATCCGGAATTTCAAGAGCAACCCTATCAAAACTTGAAAATGGAAATTTAACTAAAATAAGTGTGGCAACATTTGATAAAATTTTAGGAGTGTTAGGTTATACAATTGATATAAAACCAAAAAATCCGTTTGTAAACAGAAATCAAAATATTTTAGATATATAAGAAACAAATAATGAAAATTTAGAAGAAAAGGATGACAATGCTTACTTTTAAAAAAACAAAAAGAAAACCTTCATACATTGATATGGCAAAAGTGGATGAGAAAACAGCAAGAGAGTTGCTTGAAAACGGGGACAACGGTAAAAAGGTTAGTTTTTTAGAGGAAGATAGAGAAAAAATCTTAAAAGCAAAAGATGATGAAATAGTCAGATTTATAGGAAGTGACGGGGAGAGTTATTGGTTTATAAATTATGATTATGCCATTAAAAATTATGAAGTTGAAAGATGTTAAATTGATATGAACTGTATATTTAGAATTATATCAAAAGATAAAAA
>JAMOTU010000138.1 GCA_027062165.1 Candidatus Altimarinota bacterium | reverse complement strand
AGGATGAAAAAGGTATTCAGATTATTCGTAAGTTCAACATTTGATGATTTTAAACTTGAAAGAGCAGCACTTCAAAGGTTTGTATTTCCTGAAATAAAAAGATATTTAAATGAGAAAGAATTAAGCTTTATTCCAATAGATTTAAGATGGGGAGTGCCGACAGAAGCTCAGGAAGACCAAAAGACCATGGATATTTGTCTAAATGAAGTAAACAGAAGCGCGGAAGAGCTTCATCCGGATTTTTTAGTAATGGTAGGTGACAGATACGGATGGGTGCCTCTGCCTGAGAAAATAGAAGAAAATGAATTTAAAGAAATAGAAAAATTTGTAAAAAATAAAGAACTTCTAAACAAATGGTATAAGCTTGATAAAAACCAGATTCCATCTTCTTATATTTTACAACCCGTATATGAAGTAATAGATAAACCCACCCAACAAGAAAGACTTGATGTTTGGTATGATGAAGCTGATATTTTAAGTGAAGATATTAAATCAATACTTGATGATACAAACTTAACAGAAAAACAAAAAGAGAAATATTATCTTTCAGCAACCCATCAGGAGTATTTACATTATAAAAAAATTTCAATTGCTAAAAACATAAATCCGAAAGAAAACATAATAGGTTATATAAGAGAGATAGCTTCTGAAAATTTTTCAAAAGAAGAACTTACAAAAGCAAAATATTATGAAGATTTTAGTGATAAAGAAAAAGAATTAAAAAATTACAATGAATTCAAAAAAGAAGTATCAAACTTACCAAATAGCTATACCCAAAAAGTAAAAGATGATGAAATATTAAAAAAACAAAAAGAGAATCTAACAACAATCCTAACCGAAAAAGACATAGCAAAATTAGATGATTTTGAAGAACTACCTGAATATCTCAAAAACTTTGCTGAATTTATAAAAGAAAAAATATTTGAAAGAATAAAAAAAGAACTTCAAAAAGAAACGAAAACCATAAATTTTCAAGAACACTATAAAAATCGAATATTAAAAGATTCATTAATTAATGGTGAGCTTATAGGAAGAAGTGAAGATATTAAAAAAATAAAAGAGCTTTTAGAAACTAACAACAAAATAATAATCTCGGCAGAATCCGGAACAGGAAAAAGTGCGGTTATTGCTAAACTAATAGACGAACTTCAAAAAGAAAATAAAAATATCATTTACAGATTTTGCGGAGTAGGAGAGATTAAAAGTGTAGAGCAGTTACTAAAAGATATACTTCTTAATGAATTGAGTGATAAGCTTGATGATGAATTTAAAGAACTCCTTACAAAAAAAGAAGATTTACTTCAAATCAATCAAGAAGAAACCAAAAGAAAATCTGAAGAGATAAAATATAAATTTTTAGAACTAACAAAAGACAAACTAATAATTCTTGATGCAATAGACCAGCTTGAAGATGAAGAAGACGACCTTGACTGGCTGTCTCAAAATTTTATCATCTCGGTATTAAACGATAAAAACTATCAAGAAGATTCAAGATATTACAGAATCTTAAAAACATTCCCACAAATTAAAGAATACAGACTAAAACCAATTGAGGAAAAAGAAGATATTAAAATAATAATCAAGCAAAAACTAAAAAAATATGATAGAACATTAACTGATAATCAACTTGAATA
>JAMOTU010000137.1 GCA_027062165.1 Candidatus Altimarinota bacterium | reverse complement strand
TATTTTCAAATTCTTTCAAATCATCTAAATTGAAAAAATATTTCACTAACTTGTTATTTTTGAATACAAAAACTAATGGAGTTTTTAAAATATAAATTTTTCCTGTATCAAACAAATTTTTTGCAAATTTATAAAAATATGCTAAAAGCAGTCCTCGAATATGTATTCCAAATACATCCATATCAGTTGCAATTACAATTTTGTCATAAATAGGATTTCCTATTTTTTTAGAATAATCAACACCACATAATTGAGAAATTAATTTAAATTTCTTTGTTGCAACAATTTTTGATAGTGGTTTCTCCCAAATATTCATTGGAACACCAGTCATTGCTAAATACCCAAAATTCTTTCTTCCAAAAATATTCCGTAATCCGTTCATTGCTGACAATCCTTCAGTCAAGAATAAATATTCTTTTTCTTTTATGCTTGAAATGTAATTTTCATCAACTATTTTTATTCGTTTTTTAACTTCTTTTGTTGCTTTTAATTCTTCTTTTAATCTATAAAATTCAACAATAGAATTTATTATTTCATCACTTTTCATTAATTGAGTTATTATTTTTTCCCACTTTACATTATCAAAAACTTTTGATATTTCTTTTGAAGAATTTGAAATATATTCTTTTGATTGAGAAGTAAATCTTAAATTTTCAAAAAACCTTATTAAAACTGCAATTCTTAAATTGTTCTTTATATCAATAGGTTTTACATCAACTTTATATTTCTTTTTTATTTTCTTTTGTAATTCAGGAATAATCTTGTTTAAAATGTAAGTGATATGAGAACCTGATTTAATATCTAACCCATTTATAATTGACAATTCTTCAAATTCAGCATCACTTGACTTTGCAAATAAAATTTGATAATTGTTCTTCTTTATATCACCTTCTGAAAATAAAAATTGTTTTGATATATCTTTTACTTTTATTCTTTCTTTATTAAAAATAAAAGTAATTTCAGGATAAACTAAAGCAAGTTTGGTTAATCTTGATTTTATAATTAAAAAATCAATTTCTTCAAATTTATTTCTTCCTTCAAATAAAGAAAAATCAGGATAAAGTGTAACTTTTGTTCCTGTTTTATCTTTATCAATCTCTTTTATAGTTTCTTTGAATTCACTTGCATTATTTTTCCAAATACATTTATAATGTTTATTGTTATTCCAAGTCTCTCCAATAAATTTTTCTGATAATATATTTGAAACTGATGAACCAATCCCATGTATTCCTAATGTTGTCCTGTTTTTGTCTTCAAAATTACTTCCTGCTTTTAAGTAATTCCAAGCAACAAAAGGATAATATTCTCCATCTTCATTTGTTTCTATTGGAATTCCTCGTCCATTATCTTCAACAATCACTTTTTCAGTTGTCATAGTAATTTTTATCTTGTTAGCAAAATTAAATTTTGTTCTAATCGCTTCATCAACTGAATTATCAATAATCTCTTCAATAATTTTTATAAGTCCTGGTATATATTTTATTTTCTTGTTAAAATGTATTTCATTATCAATAAAAACAGTTCGTTCTTCTTCTATCTCTCGAACAGAACCTATATACATTTCTGGTCGTTTTAAAACATGTTCTCTGTCAGTTAATTTTTTAATATTCAAATTTTAATCCCTCCTTGTAACTCAT
>JAMOTU010000136.1 GCA_027062165.1 Candidatus Altimarinota bacterium | reverse complement strand
TGAGTATATAGCTCAGTTATGCACCACAGAACACGAAAAGATTAAGCAAAGCCGAATAATCATTGACGATACGGAATACACTCATATAGCTTACAAAAAGATTATTGAGGATAATCCGCTTTTGTATTTTTCACTTAATTCTAAGGATAAATTAGCTAAAAAAATTGATAGATTATGCACTATCGGATTAATCCACAAATATTTTGCAAAAAATAAAGGTAGTAAAACATATTTTGCCTTATCGCCAAATGGCTATACCCTTATAGCTGAACAGCAAGAGGGGGTATCGCCAAACGGCAAGACCCCTTATAGCCAAATGGCGAGAGGGGGTATAGCCGAACAGCAAGACAATAGTAAGTATAATATAGATAGTTATAATAGTAAGAATAAAATAGAAAGAGAAAGATATATATATACCGCCCTCTCTTTTTTTGAAAAAAAACTTCTTATTCTCTTAGGGAACTTACAAAAACATTTCGATACTTACAATCTAAAAGTTAACACTTATAAGAAGCATTTAGAAATATTTAGGGGATTATCATCTAAGTATGAAGAACAAGAACTCATAACGGCTATATATGCAAGAGCCATTAAGGCAATAAGAGAGACAAGCGGTAGTCAGTTAAAGACAATAGCAAATCCTAACTTCCTAAAAGCCAGTATGGAGGATTTACTATTAGAGGCTAAGGAGTTTATGGAATATGAAGAGTTAGATGAGGATAGTATTGAGACTGAATTTTATTTTATGGCTGATACTGGAACATATCTGAACTTTTATGGTGAAATAGACAGGTATTCAGGAGAGTTTATAGATAAAGCTGGTGATACAAGGAACATCGAAACATTAGAGGAAGATGTCTTCTTAATGAGAGAGTATTTAAAGCAGTTTGATATTGAACTTATAAACGAAATAAAAACAGATACCTTAAATGATGCAATTAAAAGCATTCCTTATGAAGTAATGGTCGGTAGATATTTTTATTCTCTTTTAGATGAGGAACTTTTAAAACATTGGTATGATATTAAAAACCTTAGTGATTTTGTAAATTTTTATAATAAATATTTAAAAACAAAGGAAGTAAAATACTCAGACTTAAAACAGCAATTAATGGAAAAAGTTTCAATAAAGTGAAAAGTATGTTTTATTTACCTCTAACAGCCTCTACAATCAACGAAAATGATTTTTAAGTATGGTAGATATGGCCGATGAGGTATAAAAAGCTCATAACGGCTTTTTCAATTGTGATATAATGAAAAATGATTAAGGGTAAGGCTGGATAAATGAAAGATATTATTTTAATGTGGAAAATAGCAAGGTTTGTCATTGCTTTAATAATAGCAGTCGTAAGCTGGGTGATATTGAGTATTGTTTTAGCTTTTTTTATTAAAAGCGATGTCGTGATTTTAACCATCTCAACTTCTTTTATTTTGCTTACGCTTTATCTTTATACCAAGGAACTTATAAGAGAATAAATAGGTTCTGTCTGGTGAAATTTTTGTTTGCGGGGCTTGCGACTCCCAAAATTTACTCACACAATACGATTTTTTTAGGTTTACATATTTACACAATGATTTTTGAAACTTCTTTTTAAAAGCAAGTAATATCGGTGGGGTTTAAGCATTTTTTTAAAAATTATTGTGTAACA
>JAMOTU010000135.1 GCA_027062165.1 Candidatus Altimarinota bacterium | reverse complement strand
TAGATTGGAGTACTTACAGTTTTGATGAATAGTTTTGCTCTTAAGGCAGCTCTTGATGAGGCTTGGAAATATCAGTTTTTAACATATCCTAATCCGGCGGTTGGAGCAGCGGTTATTGTAAAAAACCATCTTTTTGTCTCAGCCCACAAACAAGCCGGAGGACCTCATGCTGAGGTAAATGTCCTGTGGGAATCCTACAAAGCTTTTTATAAAACTCCCGATTTAAAAACTTCTCACGAAATTCACGAATATTTAATTAAAAACCACAATGGATTTTTTAATGAAGCAAATGTTTTTGTGACGCTTGAGCCTTGCTCTCATATAGGAAAAACTCCAAGCTGTGCTAATCTTTTAAGTATTTTAAAGCCAAAAAGGGTAATTATTGGCTGGCCTGATCCTATTGCTGAACACAGTGGGGGAGTTGAAATACTTAAAAATGCCGGAATTGAGGTAAATGTTCTCAATGATAAAAGATGTTATGATTTAATCGAACCTTTTATTAAGTGGCAAAAAAAATTTGTTTTTTTTAAACTTGCCCAAAGTTTTAACGGTGTTATTACAGGGGGATATATAAGTAGTGAAAGTTCGTTAAACTGGGTACATCAGGTAAGAAATAAAATAGATTTGCTGGTAATTGGCGGAAATAGTGTAAGAACCGATAGACCAACCCTTGATGCAAGAAGAATAAAAGGAAACGCTCCAGATGTTTTAATTTACAGCAAGCAAAAAGAATTTGATAAAACGATACCTCTTTTTAATGTGCTAAACAGGAAAGTGTTTATTGAAGATAGCCTTGATAAGTTAGAAAATTATAAATTTATAATGATTGAGGGCGGAGAGAGACTTTATAATGAATTAAAAGAGTTTGTTGATTGGAAAGTTTTTATCGTAACTCCTAAACTTTTTGATAGAATAAATTATAAAAGCGAAGATAGTTTTGAAATATTACATACTTTAAGAAATGATGATTTGATTGTGTTTGGGAGGTAATGTGTTTAAAATATATCAAAGAAGGTATCTTGGTAATAAAGCAAAAGTATTGGATTTAATTGAAGATGTAATTAGAAAAAATATAGGAGAGTTTCATTCTTTTTGTGACATTTTTGCAGGGACGGGAAGTGTCGGGGCGTATTTTAATGATATAGATAAAAAAATTATATTAAATGATTTTTTGTATCATAATTATGTAACTATAAATGCTTTTTTAAGTAGTGAAAATTTTGATGGAAATAAAGTAAAAGATTTAATAGAGAAATTGAATCAATTAGAATCAGAAGAAGAAAATTATTTTTCCATGAATTTTGGGAATAGGTATTTTTGTAAAAGAAACGCAATTAAAATAGGAGCAATTAGAGAAAGAATAAAAGAGTGGTTTTTAAATGGATTGGTAAATAGAAGAGAAAAAAATATTTTATTAACCTCACTTATTTATTCTATAGATAAAATTGCAAATACGGTAGGGCATTATGATGCATATATAAAAAAAGAGATTAAAGAAAAAGATTTGATTTTAAAAATGCTTGAAATTGATAATGAAAAGAATAAAAATAATGAAATCTATAATATGGATGCAAATGTTTTAATTAGAGAAATTGAATGTGATGTTTTATATATAGACCCTCCGTATAACAGCAGACAATATGCTAATATGTATCATGTTTTGGAGA
>JAMOTU010000134.1 GCA_027062165.1 Candidatus Altimarinota bacterium | reverse complement strand
TTAGCTTTTGATTATATGGATATTCTTTTTAAATTCAGTTTTTTTTATTTTTTAGTGGGTATTGGTTGGGCAGTATTGATTAGTTTCCACAAAAGAAAATGGATAATATTCTTTTGAGTTTTGAATGTTGTGTTAAATACTTTATTAAATTATATTTTTGTTTTCAAATTTGATTTAGGAGTTAAGGGATTGGCATTATGAACGGGTATTATGTGGGTTATTTTTAATATTATATTTTTTTTAAAGTTTGTCTTTTTAGATAAATTAGTATTTTTTGATTTTAGTTTTATAAAAACAGATCGAAAGTTGTACTTAAAAAAATATTTGTCATATTTTTTTAGTGCATTTTTATCCCTTCAAGTTTTTGTATGAGAATTTCTTATAAATAATTATTTTACTTCTTTGGTAGGAGATAAAGCTTTGGCTGCTTATTGAGTGTGTTCAAGATTGGTAGAAATAGTTTTGAACCCATTTTTTGCTGGATGAGTATCTTTTGTTACAATGTTATGATATTGGCGATGAGCAAAAGATCATAAGATGTTAGAAAAGTTAATTTTTTCTATTAGGAAAATTTTATACATATATGTTTTAGTATCTGCTGTTATTTTATTTTTCTTTTTTAAATATTTGGTTTTATTTTTTACTGATGATAGTTTAGTTTTTTATTATTCACAAATTTATTTACAAATTTTTGCCGTTTTTATGATTTTTTTCTGAATAAATTATTTTTATTCTCAAATTTTTCAAGTTACAGGTTTTCATAGATATAGAATTTTTACCAACATAATGTTAGTGATATTAATATGATTTTTTGAATATTTATTTTGTAAATATTTAGGATTACAATTTAGAAATATTTGGCTAGGTTGGTTATCAGCGCAAATAGTTATGGCAGTGGTAGTGTGGGTTTTATATGAGACTAAAGTTAAAAAAGTATTATATTCTAACTTAGATTAATGTTATGAAAGCAATTATTTTTTGATGTAAAGTAAACAAATATTATGTACAAAAATGGTATACAAAATTAAAAGATTTTGCATTAAAGGATGCGGTTTTAATATGATCTTGTGTAGTGACAGATAGAGCTAAAACAAAATTTATAAAGGAAGTAAGAAGACAAGTTGAAAGTGGTAGAATAGTATATCTTACAGGTTGTTGAGTTTTTCAGTGATGAAGATTGATGGAAAGAGAAAAATTTTTTTCTTTATATCCTCAACTAAAGCAGTTTTCTTCGAAAATTGTTATGTTGCCAGAAGATACCGATGTACCATTGGATAAGTTTTTACAAAATAGGATTTATACTAAACATTTTTTAATAATTCAAAATTGATGTGATAATTTTTGTAGTTTTTGTTTAACAATTAGAAAAAGATGAAAACATAGATTTAGGAGTTGGGAAGATATTTATGAAGAATTAAAATTTATAGAAGCTCAATGAGTAAAAGAAATAGTTGTCACAGGTATTAATCTATGAGCCTGGGGAGCTAAATCAACAAGAGATTATACGCAATCTAAATTGTCTTGGCTTTTGAAACAAATTTTAAAATATACTAAAATTCCAAGAATCAGAATATCTTCCCTTGGTCCAGAATTTGTAAATGATGAACTTGTAGAAGTTTTGCAGGAAAATAGGATTATGTGACATTTTCATCTTTCTATTCAGTCTTT